>JAFWYQ010000037.1 GCA_017517605.1 Bacteroidaceae bacterium | reverse complement strand
TCCTGAATTGAACATGCCTGTAATATTGCAAGCAGAAGTAATAGAATGTTTTTTTTCATGTTGTACAATTTTTTTGTGGAGGTGTACAACCCTCGTATTTTGTACACCTCCTTTTAATTTTTACTCAGTACATTTGCGCGTTTCAGCTTTAGAATATACTGCAGGATGACCATTACAGCAACAATAAAGCTGTTTTCCTTCAAATCCATATTTGTATGATGTGTCATTACCGGTTGTTTTGGAATAGAATATCCCATCCATTCCGGATTCGCACCCGCACATTCCACATGTATATGGTGAAAAAGGCTTTTCTTTAGTACCACAGGTTTTCACTTCTCCTTCTTCATTTTTGGCCAACGCCTCAATATTAGCCAATGCCAATTCTGACATTTCACTCTTTGCTTGATTCATATACACATTGAATCCAGCAACCGCCATGATTGCAACTACGAAGGTTGCAGTTAAAAACTTCTTTTTCATTTTTTTATTCTTTTATTCGTTACTATTTTCTCTTCCGTTCACTTTCTGTTTCATCATTTCCACAGTGGGGTGAGCAGTTGCCCAAAACTTAGTTGACATGTTGACGAGATACCAATTAAGAAGGAAATCTTGCACTGATTTCTCGCAAAATTGCCCATTCAATCGTTTTTTTATTACCTCTGTCTTCGCGAAGATAGGCTGCACCTCGGGAATAAAATAAATCTTTGTTTATTTTGTGTTCCGCTCGGTTTGCACTACCTTTGTACCGTTTTTTACAACCTCCTTTCTTTTTTAGTTAGTTTAGGGGTGAGTGAGGATGAGGAGAGCACATCGGTCAAAATGCGGAATCTCTTCATCCTTTTCTTTTTCTTGCAAATGTATTCAATCGGGAAATATGTTCCAAGCATATCCCCGCAAACCTGTTCTTACATTTTTTTGTAAGGGGCCAAGCCACGGGATGGAGCCTCCCGAATGCCTGCTGTAGGTTCCTATTTACGCCAACCTTCATGCCACAACATCTCTTTTTCGGCGAAATTAAGGATTCTGAACTATCCCACCAAAAAAACGATATAAAAATAGAGTTTAACACAGTAAGGGTGGGGATAAAGGTCTGCGACGAGTCTTTTCTTTTTGTCTCAACTGTTTTCGATATGTTGCAATGAAGAAAGAAATTTTTTTAAGGAATCATATATAAGGAATATTCTGATTAAGATTTTAAAAAGGTCTTTTTAAGCTACCTGACAGAATAAATATAGTTATATTTTAAAACTTTTTTTTGATATATTTTGTGAAGTAAGAAAAAACTCCTACCTTTGCAGAAAAATTTAGCTTAAACTAAACAATGTATAGGCCGTGTCCGAATATAAAACAGAAATAATAGATTTTGTCAATAATTCTATGTACACATACTATAAACTATATGTGAACGACAAGTGTTACTTTGATGAGTTCTATGAGGAGGTTATGAATAGTGTGAATGAAAAGAAAGATATGGATGCAATTGTAGCACTTATGGACGACTTAGGGGCTCAAATGCTTCCTTCTTCAAAGTTTAATTATATTCATGACCCTAAACGTAATGATTTATACGAATTTAAAAAGAAAAAACTTCGGGTATATATTATCAAGCAAAAGCCATGCATTTATGTTGTAATGGGGGGCTACAAGAATAATCAAAAAGTTGATATTGAAAATTTTAAGAAACGAATAAAGGACTTTCCTAAGAAGGATTCTTTGTGAATAAAATAATATAACTATGGCAAGAGAAGACGTATTAAGAACTTCAGGGTATTGGATTACAAAGATTCAAGTAGCCCTTTACAATTGTGCATACAGTTTTATGAAAGAAAACAATAAGAATCGTACACAATTGGCCGAGCATTTAGGTGTCACGAAAGGATATGTTACCCAGCTGCTGAATGGAGATTATGATCACAAATTATCCAAATTGGTTGATTTGTCATTAGCGTTTGGTTATGTACCGCAAATAGATTTTATACCTATAGAGGAGTATTGTGAAATAGATAAAATCCAGAATTTGAGAAAACAGCAAACCTATGAATCTGTTATAAATGAAGTTGCAAATAGTTCATATTCCAACGTTGACTATTATGTCCCTCAAATTGTTGATTGTTTTAAAGAAGTAGCGTAATGATGAGATTCAGAATGTTTAGAATAAATGTTGAGCAATTCGCCATATTGGTAGAGAACTTTCCATTGGAAAAGCTTAACATTGCCACAGGATTAGAAGTTAAATATTCTTTGGAAGGTAAAAGTTTGGCCATTGTTATGACATTTAATTTTATTTCTGAAGAAGAAAAAGTTATGTTGTTAAAATTGAATTGTGAATTCCAAATTCAAGAAGATGATTGGAATGGTCAAATCAATGATTCTAGAATAGTTGTTCCAAAAAGTTTTATTGAATATCTTGTGGTTCAGACTGTTGGAACTGCAAGAGGCGTTCTACATTGTAAGACAGAAGGAACCGCTCTCAATCATATCATACTTCCCCCAATGAATGTGTCAGATATGATAAATGGAGATATGATTATAAATTTATAAAAGAAAATAATGAAGCAGCGAGAACATATATCTTGCTGCTTCATTATTTAATTTAAGGGTATTTCTACAAATTAGTTTGTAGTAGGAGCAGACCGATGTGTTTGCTAAAAGATAGGTTGTGCAAGACCTTATCAGGCTAAAACCTTAAAACATCCCGTCACAATTGAGGGCTGAGTTATGACTTTTGAGGTCTGAATCTTAAAGTCACTATTGGCTTCTTCACTCTTTTCTCTTCCTTAGTGGATACTCCCTCGTCCCTTATCGCATACTCCTCTACTGTACCCCTTGCTACGGCACAGAAGCATATTTAGTGCTTCTTTCTGCGAGCCTTGCTACGCCCTTTATCTCCATAGATTCTACTTGCGAATGTAAAACTGATGAGATCTTATGCCCGAACTAAAGTTGAGTTTATTATCTTCTAACCGTTTTTTACGACCTCCTTTCTTTTAAGTTAGTTAGGGTTATTTCAATATGAAATTCTATAATCCCAATTTGTACAATACGAGATAAGGGTTTGATTCAGTATTTAATGATGAAAGACGTTTATATGTTGCATATTTCGAAGGAATGGAATCTTCTTTCAAATAATTGTAGAACCAAGTATATTGATAAAACGTATTATCAGAAAGACATCTTGTGAGAGGTATTTTCTGATAGGCTTTTTCTCTTTTGTCAGCCCATTCCAGTACATTGATATTGCACGCCTTTTTTATCCTCATATCATACAGACTTATCATTAGATTGCCTTTTGCATGAAATGTCACATGGACAAGGGAGTCAGAAATCAAGAAGTCACCAATTTCTGTCACATGCCTACTGTTTGCTGATTCGATTTCTTCTTCAGAAGAAAGTAACTCATAGTCACCAAAATCGAATCGGATGAATGGCTGCATCATTCCATTTTTCAATTCATAAACCACTCCTTGCAAAGGATCCGTGAAAAATAGCCTGTTTTCAGAACGGGTTATTTTTTCTCTGAACTTGTAACTTGCTATCAGATCATTTGCATCCTTATACAATTCGCATTCATTATCAAGGGAATCCAACGCTATTGAAACGAGTCGGAATCCCTTGGTATAGTCTGTTGCATATATATGTTCTCCACAGACATAGGCTTTTGTATACAATTGTGGCAGTCGATCCTTTTTGATAAAAGTACCATCTGTGCTATTGAATGAAAGCAAAAAGCCTATAGATGAATCATACAGATACACAATTCCATCTTGAATAGAAATTCCATCAATGGAAACATACTCATTGGGACCAACTCCAAGGCTTCCAAGTGAAAATTTATATTTTCCGCTTTTGTCAAAACTGAGTACCAGCTTTCCAAAACTGTTGATTGCAATCAAATCGTCGTTTACTGCAACTTCTGTAATATCACCCAATAAGCAATAATCTGCTGTCTCAAGTGGGACAAACGTTATTTCTCGAACAATGGAATCGTATGGAAGGATATTGTATTCATCCACATTTATGGCAATGTGGTGTTTGGCTACTATAGGAACTCCTACATCTTTGGGCTTTCCACAACCAGCCAGCAGCAAGAGAAACAATAAACTATAAAAAATAGAATAAGGCATAACCTTTTATAATTGATTATTATTATGATTGCATTGTGTGTGACATTTCATCCAATCATCGTCTGGAATACATTCAATGTTTTGCATTTCTGTCGTACGTATACATAATCCTTTATGGCAATTTACTGGTTTGGCTTCTATATGTCCCTTAAACTGACCTTCTAATTCTGCCAATTTTCCTGATGTAAAAATCATTCCTACACCCACTTCTGCAGAAATATCTCCACTTACAGATGTCACTTCAAACATCTGGGCTATTTTGTATTTAAGAATCGTGTAAAATCCTTGAGGAATGCCTTCCCCATAATTATCTGCCAACGCCTCAATATTTGCCAAAGCCAATTCTGACATTTCACTCTTTGCTTGATTCATATACACATTGAATCCTGCAACTGCCATGATTGCAACCGCAAAGGCTGCAGTTAAAAACTTCTTTTTCATTTTTTTTATTCTTTTATTCGTTACTATTTTCTCTTTCGTTCACTTTCTGTTTCATCCTTTCCACAGTGGGGTGAACAGTTGCCCAAAACTTAGTTGACAAGTTGACGAGATTTCTGTTGACAAGGAATTCTTGCACAGATTTCTCGCAAAATAGTCTATTCAATCGTTTTTTTTTATTACCTTCGCACCGTTTTTACAACCTCCTTTCTTTTTTAGTTAGTTTAGGGGTGAGTGAGGATGAGGAGAGCACATCGGTCAAAATGCGGAATCTCTTCATCCTTTTCTTTTTCTTGCAAATGTATTCAATCGGGAAATACGCTCCAAATATATCCCCGCAAACCTGTTCTTACATTTTTTTGTAAGGGGCAAAGCCACGGGATGGGGCGTCCCGATAGCCTGCTGTAGGTTCCTATTTACGCTAACCTTCATGCCACAACCCCTCTTTTTCGGCGAAATTAAGGATTCTGAACTATCCCACCAAAAAAACGATATAAAAATAGAGTTTAACACAGTAAGGGTGGGGATAAAGGTCTGCGACGAGTCTTTTCTTTTTGTCTCATTCTTTTCTTGCATGTCTCAATACGTCGAGAAATGCGGATTTATCCCCTTAAAATTAGGCTATTTGCGAAAACTTTGTTACTTTTGCACCAAATTAGGGAAGTGTGTCCCTATAGAGCGAAATTGAAAATATATCAAGATTCAGATATGAACGTATTAGAGTTGAGTGAACAAGAGATTGTCAGACGCCAGAGTCTGGCCGAACTGCGTGCTATGGGCATCGATCCCTATCCCGCAGCTGAGTATGTAACCAATGCCTTTTCTACCGACATCCGCGAGGAGTTCAAGGATGAGGACGAGCCGCGTCAGGTGTCTATCGCCGGACGTATCATGAGCCGCCGTGTGATGGGAAAGGCATCGTTCGTGGAATTGCAGGACTCCAAAGGACGTATCCAGGTGTATATCACCCGCGATGACATCTGCCCCGAGGAGAACAAGGATATGTACAACGTGGTGTTCAAGCGCCTGTTGGACTTGGGCGACTTCATCGGTATCGAGGGTACGGTATTCCGCACACAGACAGGTGAAATCAGTGTACATGCCCACAAACTGACCGTGTTGGCCAAGAGCTTGAAGCCGCTGCCTATCGTGAAGTACAAGGACGGTGTGGCTTACGACAAGTTCGAGGACCCTGAGTTGCGCTACCGCCAACGTTATGTGGACCTTATCGTGAACGACGGTATCAAGGAGACCTTCCTGAAGCGTTCGACCATTGTGAAGACCATGCGTGCCGTGATGGACGAAGCGGGATATACCGAGGTGGAGACTCCCATCCTGCAATCGATTGCGGGTGGAGCCAGTGCCCGCCCCTTCATTACCCACCACAACTCGTTGGATATCGACCTCTACATGCGTATCGCTACCGAGTTGTACCTGAAGCGTCTTATCGTGGGTGGTTTCGAGGGTGTGTACGAAATCGGCAAGAACTTCCGCAACGAGGGTATGGACAAGACTCACAACCCCGAGTTTACCTGTATGGAGTTGTATGTTCAGTATAAGGACTACAACTGGATGATGGACTTCACAGAGAAGATGCTCGAACGTATCTGTATCGCTGTGAACGGTTGTCCCGAGACGGTGATTGATGGCAAGACCATCAGTTTCAAGGCTCCTTATCGCCGCTTGCCCATCCTGGATGCCATCAAGGAGAAGACAGGGTATGACCTCAACGGCAAGAGCGAGGAGGAGATTCGCGAAATATGCAAGGCGCTGAACATGGAGATTGACGACACCATGGGTAAAGGTAAACTCATCGACGAAATCTTTGGTGAGTTCTGCGAAGGCACCTTCATCCAACCGACCTTCATCACCGACTATCCCGTGGAGATGTCGCCGCTGACCAAGATGCACCGTAGCAAGCCGGGCCTGACCGAACGCTTTGAGCTGATGGTGAACGGTAAGGAGCTGGCCAATGCCTATAGCGAGTTGAACGACCCCATCGATCAGGAGGAGCGCTTCAAGGAACAGATGCGCCTGGCTGACAAGGGCGACGACGAGGCGATGATTATCGACCAGGACTTCCTCCGTGCTCTCCAATATGGTATGCCTCCCACATCGGGTATCGGTATCGGTATCGACCGTCTGGTGATGCTGCTCACGGGTAATGCCTTCATCCAAGAGGTGCTCTTCTTCCCGCAGATGCGTCCCGAAAAGGTAGCTCCGAAAGACAAGGCAGAGAAATACACCGCCATCGGTGTGCCCGAAGAGTGGGTGCCCCTTATCCAGAAGGCCGGATACAACTTGGTGACCGACATGCAGAATGTGAATCCACAGAAGTTGCATCAGGACATCTGTGGCGTGAACAAGAAATACAAGTTGGAACTGAAGAACCCTACGGTGGATGAGGTGACGGCTTGGATAAATAAACTTGTTTAATTTTAGTTTACAAGTTAACAAGTTGACCAGATACAAGGCCCATATGGTGTTGAATCCTTGTCAACTTGTTGACTCGTCAACTTGTCAACTAAAAAGTAATGAAACTTCCCGACGGAAAGATAGCAATCATGGGTGGTGGCAGTTGGGCCACGGCTATCGCAAAAATGGTGATGAGTCACGAGGATGAGACCATCAACTGGTATATGCGCCGCGACGACCGCATCGAAGAGTTCAAGCGCTTGGGACACAACCCTGCCTACTTGACCGGTGTACGATTCGATGTCGAGCGCATCAACTTCTCGTCAGACATCAACAAGGTGGTACGCGAGTCGGACATCCTGATATTCGTCACTCCTTCGCCCTACCTGAAGAGCCACTTGAAGAAGCTCAAGGCCAAGTTGAAAGACAAGTTCATCATCACGGCCATCAAGGGTATCGTGCCCGACGAGAATATGATTGTGTCGGAGTACTTCCACAAGGTGTATGGTGTGCCCGACGAGCAGATTGCCGTGCTGGCCGGTCCGTGCCATGCTGAAGAGGTGGCATTGGAGCGCTTGTCGTACCTCACCATCGGATGCTCAAACCGCGAGAGTGCCAAATATATCTCCAAGAAATTCGCCAATCAGTTCATCAAGACTTCGGTGAGTCAGGATGTGCCGGGCATTGAGTTCAGCTCGGTGCTGAAGAATGTCTATGCCATTGCGGCCGGTATCTGTAGCGGATTGAAGTATGGCGACAACTTCCAAGCTGTGCTCATGGCCAATGCCGTGCAGGAGATGAACCGCTTTATCGAGACGGTGCACCCCATCGAGCGCAAGATTGACGACTCGGTCTATCTGGGCGACCTGTTGGTGACGGGTTATTCCCGCTTCAGCCGCAACCGTGTATTCGGATCGATGATTGGCAAAGGATACTCCGTAAAGAGTGCGCAGGTGGAGATGGAGATGATTGCAGAAGGATACTACGGCACCAAGTGTATCAAGGAGATAAACAAGCATTACCACGTGAATATGCCTATCCTGGATGCGGTATACAACATCCTCTACGAACGCATTTCACCTATGATAGAAATCAAATTATTGACAGATTCGTTTAGATAATATGAAAAATATCCAATTAAACATCGCTAAGGCCGAACAGTTCCTTGCCAACGGAGCTGTGGCCGCTTATGAGCCTCAAGTGAAGGCTGCCATGGAGACGCTGGAAAAGGGTACCGGCGCAGGTAATGATTTCCTCGGATGGCTGCATTTGCCCACGAGCATCACTGCTGAACATCTGGCTGACCTGAAGGCTACAGCACAGGTGTTGCGTGAGAATTGCGAAGTGGTTATCGTTGCCGGAATCGGTGGTAGCTACCTCGGTGCGCGTGCCGTGATTGAGTCGCTTTCCAACACCTTTGAGTGGTTGAAGGCTGAAAAGGAGAACCCCGTTATCATCTACGCAGGAAACAACATCGGCGAGGATTACTTGGCTGAGTTGACCGAGTTCTTGCAGGACAAGAAGTTCGGTGTCATCAACATCTCCAAGTCGGGTACAACAACTGAAACGGCCCTTGCTTTCCGTTTGTTGAAGAAACAATGCGAAGACCAACGTGGCAAGGAGATGGCCCGCAAGGTGATTGTGGCCGTGACCGATGCCAAGAAGGGCGCTGCCCGCGTGACAGCAGACAAGGAGGGATACAAGTCATTCATCATCCCCGACAATGTGGGTGGACGCTTCAGTGTGCTCACTCCGGTAGGTTTGTTGCCTATCGCTGTGGCTGGATACGATATCGAGCAACTCGTTCAAGGTGCCCGCGATATGGAGGCATTGACGGCTGAGGATGTTCCCTTTATGGAAAATCCCGCTGCTGTGTATGCCGCTGTACGTAACCTCCTCTATGCCGATGGCAAGAAGATTGAAATTCTGGTGAACTACCAACCCAAGTTGCACTACGTGATGGAGTGGTGGAAACAACTCTATGGTGAGAGCGAGGGTAAGGATGGTAAGGGTATCTTCCCCGCATCGGTTGATTTCAGCACCGACCTTCACTCTATGGGACAATGGATTCAGGAGGGCGAACGTACCATCTTCGAAACCGTTATCTCTGTGGAGAGTGCCAACAAGACTGTGGCTGTGCCTACAGACGAGGAGAACCTCGACGGATTGAACTTCTTGGCCGGCAAGCGTGTGGACGAGGTGAACAAGATGGCTGAGTTGGGTACCCAATTGGCTCACGTGGATGGTGGTGTGCCCAACATGCGTGTGACGGTGCCTACCCTTAACGAGTACTATATCGGCCAGCTTATCTATTTCTTCGAAAAGGCTTGCGGTATCAGCGGCTACCTGTTGGGTGTAAATCCCTTCAACCAACCGGGTGTAGAGGCTTACAAGAAGAATATGTTTGCCCTGCTTGGTAAACCCGGTTACGAAGAAGAGACCAAGGCTATTCAAGCTAAATTGTGATAAGTGGGTGGTTGAGGCGTTGAATGTCGCTTCGCAACGGTTGATTCGTTGAAGAGGTTGAACTTTGAACCTTAAACCTTAAACCATCTTGTCACTAATTTCTATAATTAAGGCACGAATTACGCGGATTACACGGATGGATATAATGAAATCCAATTAAATTCGCGTAATTTGTGCCTAACTTTTAGGGAGGACGAGGGAACAATCGGTTTTGTGGTTCGTTTGTCCCTATATATATTAGGTATAAAAAGATGATGAAAAAGTATATTCTTGGGTTGTTGTCCATCTTGATGCTTCTGCCCGTTTATGGTGGAGAGCGCAAACAGGATGTCAAAGGAAGAAAGAAGGTGGCCGTGGTGTTGAGTGGCGGTGGAGCCAAGGGGGTGGCGCATGTGCGTGCCCTGAAGGTAATAGAGGAAGCAGGTATCCCCATTGACTATGTGGTAGGTACCAGCATGGGGGCCATTGTGGGTGGACTCTACTCCATAGGCTTTACCCCTACACAATTGGACTCTATCGTACGGAGTCAGGATTGGAAATTCCTGTTGTCCGATGCTACAGAGAGAACCGACAAATCGTTGCTCAGTCGCGAGAAGTCGGAGAAATACCTGTTGTCCGTTCCGCTTGACCGTAAGCCTAAAGAAGTATTGACGGGCGGAGTTATCAAAGGACGCAACATTGCCATCCTTTTTTCGCAACTGACCGAGGGATACCACGATTCTATCGATTTCAATACTTTACCCATTCCGTTTGCTTGCGTGGCTTATAACTTGGTTGATGGCTCCGAAGTGGATTTCCATAGTGGAGTTCTGGCCGAGGCTATCCGTGCCAGTATGTCCATCCCCGGAGCCTTTACGCCTATACGCAAGGGGAATATGATGCTGGTGGATGGTGGCATGGCCAATAATTATCCAGTGGATGTAGCGCGCCGTATGGGAGCCGACTATGTTATTGGCGTGGATGTGCAGGATACACTGCGGAAAGCGGACAAACTGAGTACCCTCCCCGATGTGGTGGGACAGATTGTAAATTTGATGGTGGAGAATAAATATGGTGAGAATGTGCTGAAAAGTGATGTACACATCAAAGTGAATGTGGCGGGATATTCGGCTGCCAGTTTTACCCCCTCGGCCATTGATACCTTGTTGATACGCGGTGAGCAAGCGGCCCGTAGTCAGTGGGATAATTTGATTGCCCTGAAAGAAAAGAAACTGAAACTTCCTGTATCCTTTATGCCTGAAGCCCGTTCGCCCCGTATCATGCCGACCAATGTGGACAGTATCCCCCTTATCAAGCAGATAATGCCTGAGGAGAAGAAAAGCGACAATCGTCTGAACTTGGGTGTAGCCTTCGATAGCGAGAAATTGGCTTCGCTGATAATGAATACCCATTTGGCATTGACGGATGAGCGCCGTTCGTTGGTTGATTTTACACTTCGCTTAGGCACTACCGGGTACGGACAGCTGGATTATGCCTTCAATCTTGACAAGCGTAACCGTTGGCAGTCGGCCCTTTCTTACCGATTCAGCTACAACGATGTGAATCTTTATAATAAAGGGGATAGAGTGAGCAACTATACCTACTATCAGCACATGGCAAGTGCCACATTCCAACGTAATTGGAGGAATGTCCGCTGTGTATTGGGGGTGGAATTCGACCAGTTCCATTACAACGACATTTTGGTGATGCCATCCTATGTATCCTTTGCTGCAAGTCCCGAGGATGAATACTTCTTCTCGTACAGTTACAACATGTTCTTTGAAAATTTCAACCGACGCTCCTATCCCACGCGAGGAATGAAGTGGACGGCAGGAATCAACCTCTATACTTCTGATTTCTGGCGCTATCATAGTCGTCCTGCAATTCCGATAGCAAACTATTCTTGGGAAATGGCAATCTCTACCGGAAGTCGTTTTACTGTACTGCCTTCGGTATATGGACGGTTTGTGTGGAAGACCAATGTTCCATACGCCCTGCATAATGGGATTGGCGGACTTGTCGGCGGACGCTACAAAGAACAGCAAATGCCCTTTGTGGGAATAGGTTATATGGAGTTGGTAAACCCCATGACGGCTGTGGCTGCATTGAAACTACGCCAACGTATGGGTAGCAACCATTATGCAACCCTTACCTCGAACTTTGCTTTCTCGTCCGTGAAGATAAAGAATTTACTCAGTGAGGACAAAATTTTCGGTTGTGGCCTTACCTATGGCTACGACAGCCTCATCGGCCCTATAGAAGCGTCGGTCTATTGGAGCGACCGCACGGACAAGATCGGATTCTATGTAAACTTTGGATATAATTTCTAAACTGTATGCACTCAACAATCAAACACTACCTCGACACTCATGGCTACGACCGTATCAACTTGAAGGCTGTCTTCTTTGACATGGACGGTGTACTCTATAACTCTATGCCCTATCATGCCGAAGCATGGCATCAGGTGATGAAACAATACGGCATGAACCTTAGCCGCGAGGAGGCCTATATGCACGAAGGACGTACTGGTGCAGGCACCATCAACATAGTAAGTTTGCGTGACCGTGGTTATGAAGCCTCTCCCGAAGAGATTAAGGAAATCTATGCCGAGAAGAGCCGTCTCTTTAACCTTAATCCTCCTGCCGAACCCATGAAGGGAGCTATGGAATTGCTTCAGCAAGTGAAAGAGTGTGGCTTGATGCGTGTCATCGTTACGGGTAGCGGGCAACGTTCGCTACTCGACCGATTGAACAGCCACTTCCCCGACATGTTCACTCGCGAACTGATGGTAACGGCTTTCGATGTGAAGTATGGCAAACCCAATCCGGAACCTTACCTGATGGCCTTGAAGAAGGCTGGTGTGGCTCCCAACGAGGCCATTGTCGTTGAAAATGCACCATTGGGTGTACAAGCCGCTGTGTCTGCCGGAATATTTACCATAGCAGTCAATACGGGACCTCTTCCCGAAAGTGCCCTGCTCGATGAAGGAGCTGACCTGCTCTATCCTTCTATGATGGCATTAACCGAGAAATGGCAACCTTTATTGCACGAGTTTCAGAAACATATTTTTAATTAGGGCACAGAATCATAGAGATGCAGTGCTCAAAATGGAAAAACTCTGTGTCTCCGTGTCTTTGTGTTCTGAAAGTTTTTCTCATGGACATCATCAAGAAATTCCTACACTCACCTTGGTCAAAGAAGGGGAAGACCATAATAAAAGATCCTGCCAAGATGACCTTGCTGCTTGGCAAGTTACGCAATTATATGGGTAAGGGCGGATTGGCCTCAATCCGCGAAGACCTGACTGTAGTGTACAACTATGTAAAGGATATTGTTGGTGGTCGCTATCGCGAGTACAGTTCCGGGAATTTGGCCCTTATTGCCGGTGCTGTCGTCTACTTGGTTTCTCCTTTTGGATTTTGTTGCCGACTTCATTCCTTTTGGCTTGGTCGACGATGTTGCTATCATCAGCTGGGCACTCAACCGCATGGGTGATGAATTGGAGCGTTACCGTCTGTGGCGTGTCAAGGAAGAATGAAAAACATAGGCATGCGTAAGAACGGAGGAATGCCATTCTTACAAACTAAGGAGTGCTACTCTTCTGCCTCTAAGAATGGTATTCGTGACTACTTCTTGCGGTATCCGAAATTAAGCCCTGCATAGATGTTGAGGATGCCGAAATTATTTGTCAGGGCAAAATTCTTTTGGTAATATTGGTAAACGTGTGCTACGGTTGAGGCTCCTGCAAAGAAACGTTGGTTATTGTAAACCAATCCTGCACGGGTGATAAAATCAAAATTGATGTTGTGATACCGTTGGTTGTAGGTCGAACTTTCGATGGTAATGCGTGAAGCCTTGTAGGCAATGGCGGGAGTGAGGGCTACGGCCAATAGCCAATTGTCGGCGAATACCCAATTGAATGCATACCCAAAGTTGAGGTTGAAATCGGTGTATTTCACTTGTTTGAACTTGAGGTCGTCGCTCAGGACTGAACAGATGGGGGCGGGCAGTAGATGATGATTGAAATCCAAGTGATGCTGTGACCACGAGATGCCTCCTACCAATGTGCCGCGACTGATTTTCTGTACGGTGGTTTGGGAATATGCTGCCGGATAGGAGAAATGTTTGTGGTTGAACACATAATAAACATTGAATCCCATGGAGCGGACTTTCAAACCACTGAAGTCTGTTCCATTGAAATCCTTTTCTTTATTTTTGTCGAAGAAACCGTCGGTGTGGCGTATTTTGAAGTCGTTTCCTGTGCGTCGGTAAAAGAAATCTGCTCCCACTTTATTCCCGTAGAGATTAAAGAAGTATTCCGTCTTTTTATTTGATGGTTTTCGTTTGGAAAATAGTTCGTCGGTGTTCACCGATGCTCCTAAAAACAATCCGTGCCATCCGAAATAGGCTCCCAATCGGTGGCTATGGTCGGGTGCAAAACGTAGGACCTGCCTTTCCTCTCCGAGGCTTCGGAGAGTGTACTGTTCAAAGTTTGCACTTTCTTGCATCATCAAGGTGTAGTAAAACTTGGGTGGACGGATGTAGGCCGTATCATAATCGTAATGGTCGAGGTAACCAACTACAAGGTCGCGTACAATAGTAAAGACATTCCTGTTTTTCTCCTTGACGTTGACTCTGTCGGTTTGAGCAGTAGCTGTGAGCGGTGTGAGCAATAGCCATAGCAGAGTGGTGAGCATTCTGCATTGAGGTGCTTGTAAACTGAATTTGGGGCTATTG
>JAFWYQ010000006.1 GCA_017517605.1 Bacteroidaceae bacterium | reverse complement strand
GTATCAGAAACTTTGTATAATAAAATCAAGAATTATGTCAGATAAAGAAGTAAAAGATTTTATGGCCAGACTTGATATGGGTTTGAAGTTGGCAGAAAAACGTATGTTGCAAGAAAAAGCACTGCGTGGCGAAACAGTTGTCGTTTATACTGAAGAGGAAGGAATACAATACATCCCTGCACAACAACTCATTGCAGACCGTGCTGTGTCGCAATAATGGGTTCGACATTGAAGCGTTGAGACGTTGAAACGATGAGTTCAAAGTTCAAGGTTCAACAGCCCCCCTCAATCCCCCCGAAGGGTGGAGGTCATATCATTGACAGTTTTGCTCTCTCCTCCTTTGGGGGAATCGGAGGGGGCTCTCATACATTTTCTTCTTTTCTTACACACTTTGGTAACAAATCCCACATTTCTATTTCTTCTCTATTTCTTCAAAAAGGAAAGGTTCGTAGCGGGACGTTTTTTGCATAAATATACAGTTAATGAGAGCAGAAAAATGCTGATGGGGTGCGTAATGGCAGTTGGCAATAAGGTGGCAAATCTTAAGTCTGGCCAGATAACTTTTAAGCGTTAGTGACTTTTCTCTTAAGCGTTATTCATTTGGACAGAAGAGATTTTTTGGTAACGCTTAAGAGATAGTTCCATAACGCTTAAGAGAAAAGCTGCAAGTGCGTTGTTTCAGGTGACTCACCCCATAGGATGGTTGTGCGAGGGGGAATGTGTATGTATGCACATGTGTTGCCGGAAATACATAATTATACAATCCGGCTGTATAAATATGCAAAACTGACCGTGCGAGAATCGCGTATATGGGCGCGAGTTTTCTTTTGGACGAAAATAGACGAAAATTTTGAATGGTGGATAAGTCGCTGAACATCAGCCCATGGATAAGGTTACATCATCCCAAGGCTAAGCATGCCTTAACCTTGAGGTGAGGAAAAAGGAATAATGTGGAATTTCTGTTTCTTTACAAAGGGGAGAGAAGAATTTTTACAATGAGGTTGGAATGTGGGAGAGGATGTTGGGCGGAGATAAGCGAAAAAAGGGGCTGGCCATTGTGTTGGCACAGCCCGAAAAGTTCCGTTGAAGTCAGCGCGTGTCCTCACCGGGAAAGGTCAGATACTTTCTCGATACTGCATGGGAGAGAAGCCTGTGTGGCGCTTGAAGTAGCGACCGAAGAAGGAGGCGTTCGGGAAATTCAGTGAGTTGGAAATCTCTTGTACGGTGAGGTCGCTGTTGTGCAACTTGGCCTTCGCATCCAATATGACGGCACTGGCAATGATGTCGGTCGCCATTTTGGAACTGACTTCACGACAGATGGTTCCCAAGTATTTGGGAGTGATGCACAACTCGTTGGCATAAAAGGCTACACTACGCTCGTGGGCATAGTGCTCGACCAATAGGGCAAGGAATTTCTTGAAGATGATGTTGGCTCTGCTTTGCTTTTCTGCAGGGGCTTGTGGCAGTTGCCGGCGGTAGAGTGCTCCCAAGGTGTAAAGCAGCGAGGTGAGCAATCCTTTGCGCACTTCGGGCGAGTTGTTAATTAGTTCGTTTCCCTCAATGGCATAGAAGAAACGGCAGAAATTGGTAAACAGATTGCATTCTTCTTCTGTCAGATTCACCAACGGGTTGTATCGCATTTCGGTCATAAAGGGCAGATTGGATCGCAACAGGTTGATGTCGGAAGCAAAGGAGGGGGTGAACAGCACTATGTATCCCTCAAAATCGGGACTCATTGACAAGCCTTGCACGATATGGTGGGGGATGATTGTGAGCAGTGTATTGCCGGTGATGTCGTATTGAGTAAGATTGACAGAAATACTACTCTTTCCCTTTAAACCAAGGATGAATGCTCCGTTGGCCAAGCGGAATGAATCTTCTGTAAACTCAATCTTGCCATGTTCTTTTGAGTAATGGATTACCATGAAGTCCTTTTCCAATCCTTTGGTAGGAATAATCTCTTTGTTCATGTCGAAAACTATCTTTGGTGTTAAAGTTTTGTGCAAAGGTACAACAATTCTGTAAAGGGAAAGAATATCAGGTGGATTTTAAACAGTTTTTTTCTTTCTTTTCAATCCCTTTAGTTATTGTGTTCTGAAAAAGAACAGACAGGGGGGAAAAAAGGGTAATTTCAGAGATTGCTCAGAAACTTCTCCCGCTCGACGATGAAGCGGATGTGTGTGGCCTTGCCAACCAATTTGTCACCTTCGGTAGCCTCGATGACAAAGGATAATTTGCGGCCTTTGACCTCCGTGAGGGTGGCCGTAGCTTCAATGGTGGCTCCGATAGCAGAAGGAGCTAAGTGTGAGGTCTCGATAAATCCTCCTACGGTGGTGGAGTCGTCGGGAAGGTGAGGGGCTACAGCCTTCATGGCGGCATTCTCCATGAGGGCAACCAGGGAAGGGGTGGCAAATACGGGCATATCTCCTGAGCCCATAGTAAGTGCAGTGTTGCTTTCGGTTACTTGAATAGTACTGGTATGTTGTAATCCTTCGGTAAGCATAGTATAAGTATAAATTGATTCTTATTTCAAACGGTGCAGTTCTCCTTCTGATTCGTTCACCCCCTCTTTATGCCAAGCCTGTGGTGGTTCACCTTTGATGATGATGGTGCCTCCAAGCCATTGTACAAAGGGAAGTTCCTCGTTGTTGAAAGGGGAGTGGGAGAGAATACGTCCGCTCTCTTTGTCAATACAGACTATAGAGGGACCGTGAACAGTGCCTTGTTCGTCAATCAAGCGATGACAGGCATAGCAGGAGTGGTTGGAGGAAGACATGATTATGTTAATTTACCCTTGCACAGATTGGGTAGAATCTACTTCCTCTGTGACACTTACTGTATCCGTTGTAACTGTTTCGGGACGGTGGTACCGCATGATTGCAATATCAGAAAGTATCAAATCTGCTACAGGAAGCACGCTGAATTCGGGTAAAGAATCCATTGTGGCTGATGCTTCACCGAGTCTTTCTTTGTCCCTATTATAATAGTATACATGACCATGGATTTCCTTCAATTGATAGTTGGAGTCATTGGTCAGGGACAAGGAATAAGAACCTGTCTGGTTAATGACGCATGAGGAACCAACAGTATCTTTATCGTATATCAGAGTCAATCCCATGATGGCTCGGGTAAGTGCAGTGTCACCCAAGAAATGTGCATTCAGTTTCCATTCAAAGGCGTCCCGCTTGTGATAATTACTATCGGTTGGCAGAACGAAATTCAATTTGTTGGTTAAGGGAGATACCGTCAGTCGCGCCATACGGAAATCGTCCCACACATTTACCGTATCACCCGCTTTTGTGATTCTGTTTGTCCGTTCGTATGGAGGGATGTGTGCGGCCAGTTTCTCTTTTGTCGTAGAGAATCTGTCGTTCAAATTTTTGTAAATAGCTTCCAACTCCTTGGTGTGACGCATATACCAAGTGAGTGAGGTGTCAAACTCGGCTTCAGTTACATGGTGCTTGTCAAAAACATATTGTTCGTACTGCTTCCGTTTGTATCCCTCTGACGATTTCAGATCGCCTGCCATGGCTTGCATCAGGTGATAGTCGTAGAGCAGGTCTTCCATCTCTTGAGGTTGGATTACATACGAAGGTATTTCTACCGTACAAGCCGACAGGCATACTATGGCTACCAGACACCATACGGTGTGTTTTATCTCTTTGAACATCTGTTTCATTGGTTAGTAGTGGATGAGTGGGCTTCAATATCTTTTTCCTCGGCAGGCTGAGGTTCAGCACTGAGGTATTTGTTGTAAAAAATCAATAGCGCCACGATACCACAACTGATGGCTGCATCGGCAAAGTTGAAGATAGGACTGAAGAAAATGAAGTGTTCGCCACCCACAAAAGGCATCCATGTCGGCCAATTGGTTTCAATCAAAGGGAAGTAGAACATGTCCACTACTTTGCCATAGAACCAAGGGGCATATCCTTCGCCCGGTGATACGAATTGTGCCAATTCCCGATAAGTGCTCTCGGTGAAGATGGCACCATAGCATACGCAATCAATGATATTCCCTATAGCTCCAGCTAAAATACAGGACAAACATACAATGTATCCGACAGGTATTTCGTGTACAGCCTTCTTGCAGAGTTTCCATAAATACCAGATGATGGCTGCTGCTGCAACGATGCGGAAACTGGTGAGGAAGAGTTTGTTGAACACTTCCATACCGAAAGCCATTCCTGGGTTTTCGGTAAAGTGGATATAGAACCAGTCGGCAATGCGGATACTTTCGCCTCGATACATGTGGGTCTTGACCCAAATTTTGATAGCTTGGTCAATAAGCAAAATGGCCGTCACGATGAGGACGGCCATTCTGCCTCTTGTAAATAGTTTCTTCATCCTTTTTAGTTACGAGTTACGAGCTATAAGCTACAAGTTTGGTGTGTGTACATCTCTCTCTCTTGTAGCTTGGTGCTCATCACTGATTCACTTCTTCATTTGTTTCGCCTCGATGCTGAGTGTAGCATGGGGCACGGCACGCAGGCGCTCGGCCGGAATCAGTTTGCCTGTTACGCGGCACACACCATACGTCTTGTTCTCAATACGGATGAGGGCAGCCTTCAGGTCACCAATGAACTTCAACTGGCGTTCGGCCAGACGGGTTGTCTCTTCCTTGGTCATGGTGTTGCTTCCTTCTTCCAGTATCTTGAATGTCGGTGATGTGTCGTCCACACCATTGCAGTCCGTATTCATCAATGTTGCTTTCATGGAATCATAGTCGCGCTGGGCGAGCTCCAACTTCTGGAGAATGATAGCGCGGAACTCTTCTAACTCGGCATCCGAGTATCTTGTCTTTTCTGCCATAGAATTTAAGTATTTAGGTTAATTAATAGAATGCTTTATGCTTTCTCCACACGGGCTGTCAGCTTGAAGTCGTCGAAGTCGAGTTCGGTTCCTTCTGTCACCTCGGCCAGGATCAGTTCGTTGGCCTGTACCTGGGTGCAGATGTACTGCTTGTACTCTTCTACGGCAGCATCGGTCTGCTCGTTGTGGGTCAGTGTCACGTTTATCTTGTCTGTAATCTCGAAGCCGCTGCTCTTGCGGATGTTCTGGATACGGTTTACCAGTTCGCGGGCAATACCTTCGCGGCGCAGTTCCTCAGTCACCTCTACTTCCAGAGCCACAGTCAGCTTGCCTTCGTTGGCTACCAACCAGCCGGGGATGTCCTCGTTGATGATTTCCACATCGGCCACCTCTACGGTGAGCGGAGCACCTTCGATAGTCAGTGTGTAGGTGCCTTCCTTCTCCAACAGGGCGATAGCTTCCTGGTCGAGCGCCTCCATAGCGGCAGCTACGGCCTTCATCTGCTTGCCGAACTTCTTACCCATCACGCGGAAGTTACACTTCACACGCTTCACGAGCAGGCCGGTAGAGCTTTCTGCAAAGTTCACCTCCTTCACGTTCACTTCGTTCATGATGAGGTTCTTCACAGCCTCGATGTGGGCCTTCTGTTCCTCGCTTACGGTCGGTATCATGATGCACTGCAAGGGCTGACGAACCTTGATGTTCACCTTCTTGCGCAGGGCCAGGGTCATGGATGTGATGTCCTGAGCCATCTTCATGCGGGCCTCGAGAGCTTCGTCGATGAGAGCCTCGTTGCATACGGGGAACTTGGCCAAGTGGATAGAGACCACGTTGTCGCGTCCGGTGGTGGCAATGAGGTCCATGTAGAGGCGGTCGGCAAAGAAAGGAGCGATGGGGGCCATCAGCTTGGCTACGGTTTCCAGACAGATGTAGAGAGTCTGGTAAGCCGAGAGCTTGTCAGTTGTCATGCCTCCACCCCAGAAGCGCTTGCGGCTCAAGCGTACGAACCAGTTGGAGAGGTTGTCGTTCACGAAGTCCTGTACAAGGCGGCCGGCACGTGTAGGCTCATAATCGGCCAGACAGGCATCCACCTCCTTGATGAGGGAGTTCAAGACTGACAGAATCCAGCGGTCCAGTTCGGGGCGCTCGTTCATGGGCACCTCCTCTTCGCTGTAGGTGAAGCCGTCGATGTTGGCATACATGGCAAAGAAAGAGTATGTATTATATAAGGTACCGAAGAACTTGCGGCTCACTTCGGCCACGCCATCTTCGTCAAACTTCAAGTTGTCCCAGGGAGATGAGTTGGTAATCATGTACCAGCGGAGGGGGTCGGAACCATACTTCTCAATGGCACCGAAGGGGTCGACGGCATTGCCCAGTCGCTTGGACATCTTGTTGCCGTTCTTGTCCAGTACAAGGCCGTTAGAGATTACGCTCTTGTACGACACACTGTCGAATACCATTGTAGCGATGGCATGGAGCGTGAAGAACCAACCGCGGGTCTGGTCCACTCCCTCGGCAATGAAGTCGGCGGGGTAGTAGGAGCGGTTGTCAACAATCTCCTTGTTCTCGAAGGGGTAGTGCAGCTGTGCATACGGCATGGCACCCGAGTCGAACCAAACGTCGATGAGGTCCAGCTCACGCTTCATGGCCTTACCGGTGGGAGAGACAAGGATGATGTCGTCCACGTAGGGGCGGTGCAGGTCAATCTTGTCGTAGTTTTCCTGAGTGTAGAGTCCCGGCACGAAGCCTGCCTCTTTATAGGGGTTGGTCTTCATCAGTCCGGCGGCCACTGCCTTCTCCATCTCATTGTAGAGCTCTTCCACCGAGCCGATGCAGAGTTCTTCTCCCTCTTCGCTGCGCCAGATGGGCAGGGGAGTTCCCCAGTAGCGTGAGCGGCTGAGGTTCCAGTCGTTCAGGTTCTCCAGCCACTTGCCGAAGCGTCCTGTTCCGGTTGACTCGGGTTTCCAGTTGATGGTCTTGTTCAGCTCCATCATGCGCTCCTTGGCGGCAGTCGAGCGGATGAACCAGCTGTCCAGCGGGTAGTAGAGGACAGGCTTGTCCGTACGCCAGCAGTGGGGGTAGTTGTGCACATGCTTCTCAATCTTGAACACCTGATTGCCAGCCTTCAGCATTATACAGATGTAGATGTCGAGTGACTCGGCGCCGGCGGCAGCCTTCTCATCAAAGCGGCCATCCACGGTGAACTGCGGGTCGTAGGCATTCTTTACCCAACGGCCTTCGTACTCCTTGTAAGTGTCAGCGTCGATGCACTGTGCCACGAAGTCGGCATCCAGTTCCTCCATCAGGTAGAACTTTCCGGTGAGGTCCACCATGGGGCGTGTCTCGCCCTTCTGGTTAATCATGAACAGCGAGGGAATGCCTGCTGCACGGGCCACCTGGGCATCGTCGGCACCGAAGGTAGGTGCGATGTGAACAATACCCGTACCGTCCTCGGTAGTTACGTAGTCGCCGGGGATTACCCGGAAGGCCTTCTTCTCTGCCTCTATCCACTGTCCCTTCTCATCCAGTTCCACGGGCTTCACCCAGGGGATGAGCTGCTCGTACTCCATGCCTACCAGGTCAGTACCCTTGTACTCGCCTACCACCTTGAAGGGGATAAGCTTGTCGCCCGGCTTATAGGCTTCAAGCTCAATGCCTTCGGCCTTTTGGTTGAAGTGGGCGTAGAGGAGGGCTTTGGCCAATACCACGGTGATGGGCTGGCCTGTATAACCGTTGTAGCTCTGTACGGCCACGTAGTCAATCTTGGGTCCCACACAGAGGGCTGTGTTCGAGGGCAACGTCCAGGGAGTGGTTGTCCATGCGATGAAGTAGGGAGTTCCCCATGCGGCCATTTCGGGACGCGGGTTCTTCATCTCGAACTGTGCCACACAGGTGGTGTCCTTCACGTCGCGGTAGCATCCGGGCTGGTTCAACTCGTGTGAGCTGAGACCCGTACCTGCGGCGGGAGAGTAGGGCTGGATGGTGTATCCCTTGTAGAGGAGGTTCTTGCCATAGAGCTGCTTCAGAAGCCACCAGAGTGTCTCGATGTAGCGGTTGTCGTAGGTGATATAGGGGTTTTCCAGGTCCACCCAGTAACCCATCTTGTGTGTCAGGTCGGTCCATTCCTTGGTGAACTTCATCACGTCAGTGCGGCAATGCTCGTTATATTCGGCCACGCTGATGGTCTTGCCAATGTCCTCCTTGGTGATGCCCAGGGCCTTTTCCACGCCCAGCTCAACGGGCAGTCCGTGGGTGTCCCATCCGGCCTTACGCTTCACCTGGAAGCCCTTCATGGTCTTGTAACGGCAGAAGGTGTCCTTGATGGTGCGTGCCATCACGTGGTGGATACCCGGCATACCGTTGGCCGAAGGGGGACCTTCGTAGAATACAAACGAGGGACAGCCCTCGCGCTCTGTCATACTCTTGTGGAACACGTCTGCTTCGTCCCACTGCTTCAGCACTGCCTTATTCACCTCCGAGAGGTTCAGTTGGCTATGTTCAGCGAATCTCTTATCCATGCGCTTTATAGTTCTTTTTGTTACCTTTCTTATTATGAAGGCGCAAAAGTACTGAAAATATTTGAGAGATGGAAGCAAACGGACTGAAAATGTGTTAAGGATGTGACTTCGGACACTTTATTTCCCTATTGGATGTGCCTTGAGTTCTGTTCCCAGCCTCATTGTAGAGGTTGGGCTTGGCTCATTCGGGTTCCTCTGCCTGCATCATTTTGAGGAGTTCCTGTTGGTGTGGGGTGAGGGTTTGGGGGAGGTCCACTTGGAAGGTGACGATGAGGTCGCCAGTCTCTCCCTCGTGTTTATAGACGGGGAAGCCCTTGCCTCGGAGGCGGACTTTGGAGAGGTTCTGGGTAAGGGGCTTCACTGTGAGTTTGACGCGTCCGGTGAGGGTGTCGATGGTTGTGTGGCCTCCGAGCAGGGCTGTGTACAGGGAGATGTGTGCGATGGTACTGAGGTCGTTTCCTGTCCGCTCGAAGCGTGGGTCGGGGGTGATGTGCAGGGTGATGTAGAGGTCGCCATGCGGAGCGCCGTTGGTTCCCTGCCCACCTTTACCGGTGAGTTTGATGCGTTGTCCGTCGGCGATGCCTGCGGGGACGGTGATGCGGAGTTTGCGGTCGAACACTTGGATGATGTGGCGATGGGTGGTGGCTGCCTCTTGCAGAGAGAGTTGGAGTTCGGCTTCGAAGTCCTGTCCGCGCACTCCCTGTTGTCGTCTCCGCGCCTGTGCGCCAAAGAGTTGTTCGAAGAAACTGGAGAATCCGCTGTCTCCTTGGGTGAAGTGGGCGAAGGGGTCGGCGTTCTCATTGCCGAAGCCTCCGAAGGGGGATTGTGTTGCTTGTCCGAAGGGGGTCTGTGTCCCTTGTCCGAAGCCGTCTGCTCCTTGTCCGAAGGTGCTGTAGAAGCCTCCGTGGGCATTGCCTCCGTAGGTTGCCTGCGCTGTGCGGCGCTGCTTCTCCATCTCTTCGGCCTGTCGCCAGTGGAGGCCGTAGTCGTCGTAGCGGCGTCTCTTCTCGGGGTCGGACAGCACCTCGTTGGCCTCGTTCAGCTGTTGGAACTTGGCCTTTGCCGAGGGGTCGTCGGGGTGAAGGTCGGGGTGATACTCGCGGGCCAGTTTCCGGTAGGCCCGCTTGATGTCTGCCTGGGAGGCGGTGCGCTCTACGCCCAGGATTTGATAATAGTCGATGTAGTCCATAGGGTTGTCTCC
>JAFWYQ010000036.1 GCA_017517605.1 Bacteroidaceae bacterium | reverse complement strand
TCGTCGTTAGGGTCGAGCTTGAATGCACGGTGATAATATTCAGCAGCACGTTTGATTTCCCCCGTCTCAATGTAGGAGAGGGCAAGATTGAAGCAGATGGAAAAGGAATAGACGGTGAGTTCGCCATACACTTTGAAGGCATACTCCAAATGTGCGATTGCTTCTTGGTAACGGCCGATAGCAGTTTCCATCACACCACACGTGTAGGAAGCCAACGCTTTGTCATAGCCCCCTTCAAGGCACGTACGATAAAACTCCAAGGCCTTTTCCTCGTTGCCCAAGAGGGCATACGAATGTCCTTTGGAAAAGAGTGCATCGAGGTTCGAGGGTTCAATGGCCAAGGCATAATCCAGGGCATCAATGGCTTCGTTGAACTGCTCCATCTGATTGTAGATATTGCCCAAATTCAACCAACTTGAGACATCGTATGGATCTTCGTCCAACATACGGTTCAACACCTGTGAGGCCTCCTCAAAGCGTGCTTCATTTCGCAAACACTCGGCAACAAGGTTTTGCACTATCAATCGTGTAGTCGGTTTCCACTCTTCACACTCAGCTTTCTCCAAGGCTGCTTGGGCAAAAAGGGTTGCCTCCTTCAAGTAATTGTAATCGAGGAAAAGTTCGATGATATCCTGCACCGTAAGAGCATATTCCTTATGCGACGCTTCGTTTGCCAACAGACGACGCACGAGCAAGTCTTGAGCTTCGTTTATCCGCTCCTCGTTCAACATCAATTCGGCATAGAGGAAGGTCACTTCGCGGTCGGCTTGGTCGGGGATGGATTCAGCCACTTGATAAGCTGTGTCCAAATCCCCACGAAGCATATAGGTACGTGCTCTGAAGACCATAGGGTCGGTGCTTCCCGGGTGCATGGCCAAAGCATAGTCGATAACCTTTTCCGCTTCACTTTCGCGATTGCGGGTGGCATAGTATTCGGCTATGTCGTTTAGTTGCTCAGGGTCGAAATAAGCATGCTCGCCACGCAGGGTCATAGCTTCGTAACGTGCAAGGGTATCCTTGAACTCGGGTTGTTCGAAATAGGCGCTATAGTCTTTTTCTGTCATTGCTTTTTTTAGTTGTCAGCTACGAGTTTTTAGCTACGAGCTACAAGTTACGAGTGTCAATAAAGACTTGTCACTTGTAGCTCGTAGCTCGTCACTGATTTATTTCTTACTCCACGTATCCTTCAATCCTACAGTGCGGTTAAACACGAGGTGGTCGGGTGTAGAGTCCTTATCGACATTGAAATATCCGATGCGTTGGAATTGCAGATAGTCAAGCGGTTTGGCCGTGGCCAGATACTTCTCAACATAGCAATTGGTAAGCACCTTCAGCGAGTTGGGGTTAATCATCTCCTTCATGGCTTCAAGAGCATCGCAATTCTTGGCTTCGCGGATGGCTGCCAACTCATCACGTGGATTCTCGGCCGTCCACAAACGATCGTAGAGACGTACCTCAGCCTTGAGGCAATGCGCACAACTTACCCAATGGAGTGTCTTGCCCTTGATCTTACGGTCGGCACCGGGCATTCCGCTACGTGTCTCGGGGTCGTATGTACAATAGATGGTGGTTACGCGTCCATCGGCATCCTTGTCGCAAGGATGATTCTCGTCGCACTTGATGATATAGGCATTCTTCAGGCGAACTTCCTTGCCGGGGGCCAAACGCATGAATTTCTTTTCGGCCACCTCCATGAAGTCATCGCGTTCAATCCAAAGTTCGCGACTGAAGGCTACTTCGTGAGTGCCGTCGGCCTCGTTTTCGGGATTGTTGATGGCGGTGAGCATCTCCACCTTGTCCTCAGGATAGTTGGTGATGACGAGCTTCACGGGGTCGAGCACGGCGCTCACGCGGGTGGCACGCTGGTTGAGGTCTTCGCGAACGGCACTTTCGAGCAAAGCGAAGTCGTTGAGTGCATCGTAGGTGGTATATCCGATTTTATCCACAAAGTTGCGGATTGATTCGGGTGAATACCCTCTTCTTCTGAATCCGCAAAGAGTCGGCATACGGGGGTCGTCCCATCCATTTACCAATCCTTCCTTCACAAGGATGAGCAGATTACGCTTACTCATGAGGGTATAGTTGAGGTTCAGCTTGTTGAACTCATACTGACGGGGACGGTTGTCGTCCAAGTCCTCGCCATTCTTCACCCAATCCACAAAGAGGTCGTAGAGCGGACGGTGAGGCACGAACTCGAGTGTACAGAGCGAATGGGTAACACCTTCAAAGAAGTCGCTCTGTCCGTGAGCAAAGTCGTACATGGGATAAGCCTTCCACGTAGTGCCTGTACGATGGTGCGGATGGTTTACCACACGATAGATGATGGGGTCGCGGAAGTGCATGTTGGGGCTTGCCATGTCAATCTTGGCACGAAGCACCATGCGTCCCTCTTCAATCTCACCGGTATTCATCTTCTCGAACAGAGTCAAGCTCTCCTCGATGGGACGATTGCGATAAGGGCTATCAGTGCCGGGTACGGTAGGAGTTCCCTTCTGTTGGGCAATCTCTTCAGCCGATTGTTCGTCGATGTAAGCCTTTCCCTCCTTGATGAGTTGCACGGCAAAGTCCCACAATTGTTGGAAATAGTCGCTGGCATAGTACTCGTTTCCCCATTGGAAGCCCAACCATTGGATGTCTTCCTTGATGGCCTCTACGTACTCAGTATCTTCCTTTGTAGGGTTGGTGTCATCGAAACGAAGGTTGCACACACCGCCATAGTTGGCCGCTGCACCAAAATCCATACAGATGGCTTTGGCGTGTCCGATGTGGAGGTAACCATTCGGTTCGGGCGGGAAGCGTGTCTGTACACGTCCTCCGTTCTTACCCTCTTTCAAATCCTTCTCAATGGCTTGTTCAATGAAGTTCAAGCTCTTTTTCTCAGTGTTTTCTGTTGCAATATTTTCTGCCATATTGTTATAATATTATTTTCATTTTTCTTTGAAGGTGCAAAAATACTCATTTTTTTGCGGATAAGGCCCACGTCAACAACTTTATTTTGCTTTTTTTACGCACTTGTTCAATATTAGAAATATTGAAATATAATCCAGCTATAATCGGTAGGGGCATTTATACCAATGTGGAGTCTTACAAGATACAGGTTTTAATGAACAATGTCCGCATATATAATAGAGGATTCCGTATGCATTTCACGCTACTATAAACTAATCAAATGAAACTAATGCCATATTTATATGTAGCAAAATATCCACTAATTCAAAATCTGACAAATAGTAGCATATATTTTACAAACAATAAAATAATACAGCTTAAAACAACTATATATATATATTTATAAATAAAGCTGTATTAAATTGATATAAAGAATAATACTCCTATATATCAAAGACAATTTACCCCTTAAATATCAATCATAATAACATCGGAAATTATATATAAATATTTTCAAAAATCACAAATAATACAAACATCTCCTGTCCGTATATTTTTATATTTATGTTATATAACATATTTTTTTATTTGCTCGGGTAAGCAAAAGAGCCTACCTTTGCGACCGTTATCCTAAAACAATCTTTTTACCTTAAAAAAATTAGTACCAAGTAGAAATACTTTGCGAAGAGGTCTCACAGTGATGCGAGGTCTCTTCTTTTTTATTGTTTGAATCCTAAAATGTATTTCTTTATGTAAATTCATCCCCCTAAAAACATAAAAAACGCTAACAACCCTCCCTTTTCGTTGCAACAAAGGATAATAGATTGTACATTTGTATCATCTTTTGGGAAATATCAGCCCCTATTACTATATATATATATTGGAATGACAATGATAAAACAGTTACTACCCGTGTGCTTCGCCTTATTGCTACCTTCGTGTGCATCATACCGCGTGGAGGGGACAACTAATGTGCCTACATTGGACGGTCAACGACTTTATCTGAAGGTTCTTCATGAAGATGGCATTATCGACCTCGACTCGTGCGAAGTGATACATGGTGCATTTCAGATGGGTGGCGAATTGGATTCGATAACATTGGGCGAACTATATTTAGGTGGCGAAGGATTGATGCCTATTGTTGTAGAGAAGGGGAAAATCAAGATTTCCATTGAAAACTCAGGATTGAAAGTCAGTGGCACTCCATTGAACGAGCGCCTCTATACTTTCATCAACGAAAAGAACATCCTTGAACAACGCCTTTCGGATGTACAACACAAGCAGATGCAACAAATCATGGATGGCATATCTGCCGACGAGGCCGAGAAGCAAGCCAAACAAGAGAGTGATTTGCTGGTAGACAACATGAACCAACTGATTGCCGACTTTGTGACAGACAATTTCGACAATCCATTGGCCATACAGATATTCTCGATGTATTGCCAAAGTTTTCCCCAACCAGTAATCAATCACACCATACAGGCGATTATCGACAAAGCACCTGACTCTTTCAAGGAAGAGACGTTCGTAAAGGAATACCTCCGCCTTGCCAAAGGAGAGGATAAATAAGCAAAAACTTTTTTCCCTACGGGAGAAATATTTTTCTTAGGTCTGAAAAAAATCAAGCAACAATACTTCCCTTTAAATAAGAATCCGCCCCCTTATTAAATAAAAGAGAAAAGCCGGAAGCAATCACTTCCGGCTTTTCTCTTTTTCTTCCTCTTCCTTTACATATAAATAAGGGGAGGAGTAAGCAATTTATAGATTATTGCAAAGTACCGTTATTGGCAGCTTCAATCATCTCCTTTGAAGCATAGAGGTAAATCTCTACACGACGGTTTTCAGCAGCGCTCTTGGTGTCGTCATACTCTTGATAGTCCTTACCTTCAACGGTAACCATCTGATCAGCAGCTACACCTTGTCCTTTCAAGAAATTCTGAACTGACTGAGCACGTTGGAGAGATACACGCTGGTTCACTTCAAGAGTACCGGTCTTGTCAGTATGTCCAAAAATGGCAACGTCCATGTCAGCATTGCTCTTCAATACGTTTGAGAACTCTGTCAATGAAGTACGGGCATCAGCCTTCAAAGTACTTGAATTGAGGTCGAAAAGAATACCGCTATCGAATGTAACCTTCACGGCTTGCAAACCGTTGGCATCCTGTACACTTTCTACTTGAGCAGCCTTGATTGCTTCAGCTTGAGCCTTGGCCTTGTCCATCTTCTTGCCGATGAGGACACCTGTACCCGTACCTACAGCAGCACCGATAGCAGCACCAATAGCTGTACCTTTAGCCTTGTCGCTCTTTCCGCTAACCATGTTACCGATAAGTCCACCAAGGGCAGCACCGCCACCACCACCAATCAAACCTCCTTTTGCTGTGTTGCTCATACCGCAACCGCCCAACATAAGAGCACCGCTCAAAATAAGGGCCATGAATTTCATCTTTTTCATTGTCTTTGTTGTTTATTTGATGTTAAAAAAATCTTTTCGACTGCAAATATAGGAAAAGGTTTTAATTAAATCTCCCACATTGGCGATTTATTTTTCATTTTGTTCACTAAAATCTCTTTTTAGCATCTCCAATGGGGTGACGAATCACTTTTTTTTGTAATTTTGCCGCTCGTTAGCCCAACAGGCAAATGAAAGTGTAATAGAATAATGAAAATATAATATATATAAAGGTTTATGGCAAAAGAATTGAAAGAACTCACCAAACGGAGTGAGAATTATAGCCAATGGTACAACGACCTGGTGGTGAAAGCCGACTTGGCCGAACAGAGTGCCGTGCGTGGATGTATGGTAATCAAGCCCTACGGATATGCCATTTGGGAGAAGATGCAACGCCAATTGGACGATATGTTCAAGGAGACGGGTCACGTGAATGCCTACTTCCCCTTGCTCATCCCGAAGTCATACTTGAGCCGCGAAGCCGACCACGTGGAAGGTTTCGCCAAGGAGTGTGCCGTAGTGACACACTACCGGTTGAAGAATGCTCCCGACGGAAGTGGGGTAGTGGTTGACCCCGCAGCACGCTTGGAGGAAGAGCTCATCATCCGTCCTACATCAGAGACTATCATCTGGAGTACCTATAAGAATTGGATTCAATCCTATCGCGACCTGCCCATCCTATGTAACCAATGGGCTAACGTGATGCGTTGGGAGATGCGTACACGCCTGTTCCTCCGTACCGCCGAGTTCCTCTGGCAGGAGGGACACACCGCACACGCCACACGCGAAGAGGCCGAAGAAGAGGCTCAGCGCATGTTGCACGTGTATGGCAACTTTGCCGAGAAGTATATGGCCGTGCCCGTAGTGAAGGGTGTGAAGAGTGCCAACGAACGCTTCGCCGGTGCTTTGGACACCTACACCATTGAAGCCCTTATGCAAGACGGAAAGGCTCTGCAGAGCGGTACTTCACACTTCCTTGGACAGAACTTTGCCAAGGCATTCGACGTTCAATTCGTGGATAAGGAAAACCAGTTGCAATACGTATGGGCCACCTCATGGGGAGTATCCACCCGTTTGATGGGTGCACTCATCATGACACACTCCGATGACAACGGCCTTGTACTTCCCCCGAAATTGGCTCCCATACAGGTTGTCATCGTACCTATTTATAAGAATGAAGAGCAACTTGCGGCCCTCAATGAAAAATTGGGTGCTATTGCAAACAAGTTGAAGGCCATGGGCATCAGCGTGAAGTACGACAATGCCGACAACAAGCGCCCGGGATTCAAGTTTGCCGAATACGAGCTGAAGGGTGTACCCGTACGCCTTGTGATGGGTGGACGCGACTTGGAGAACAACACCATGGAGGTGATGCGACGCGACACATTGGAGAAACAGACCGTCACTTGCGATGGCATTGAAGAATACGTGAAGAACCTGTTGGACGAAATCCAGGAGAATATCTTCCAAAAGGCATTGAAGTACCGCGAGGAGAACACTACCAAGGTAGATACCTACGAAGAGTTCAAGGAGCAAATCGAAAAGGGAGGCTTCATCCTTGCACACTGGGATGGCACACCCGAAACCGAGGAGCGCATCAAGGAAGAGACCAAAGCTACCATCCGATGCATACCCTTCGAAGCCGACGAGGAGAGCCTCACACCCGGCAAATGTATGGTGACAGGCAAGCCCAGCGCACGCCGCGTACTCTTCGCAAGAGCCTATTAAAGAGCCTTATCAAAGAGGTGAAAATATAAAAAATGAAGAGTGAAGAATCCAAGGGTAGAAACCATAGGATTCTTCACTCTTCGCATTTATCCAAGTTTCGCAAACTCTTGCACCGTCAATGTACGGCCTTTGCAGCGTCAATGTACGGCCTTCATACCGTCAATGTACGGCTTTTATACCGTCAATGTACGGCCTTTATATCATCAATGTACGACTTTTATACCCTTTTCACAGGTGTGATGAGGTCTTTTCACCAAGGTCAAGAAGTCTCTTCACCAAGGTCAAGAACCCTCTTCACGGCAGTGAAGAGGGTATAAAGGCCGTACATTGAGCGTATAAAGGTTGCACTTTCATCGTGTCGAAGTATAACCTTTTATTGATGTCCGGTGAACATCTTTGTTGGCACCATCAATCAGTTATTCTTTTTTAATCGGAAAAAGTCCCTCCAATTGTCAAACTCGCGTTTATAGACAAAGCCTACACCTTGTGTATTGAAGGTCTGTTTGGCAAAATATCGGTCGTTGGTCATGTTATAAGCCTTCAGAGCCAATTCACCCGTAGGTGTCAAGAGGAGCTGCGCATTGAAGTCGCCCACAAAGTTGCTGTTACGCATTTGATTTTCACGATAGCCGAAGTTTCCATTGACAAGCAGGCGGTTGTTCAACAAGCGTCCGCTGAGGATACCCTCCACCTCCAGGTCGCTCCATCCCTCTTGGCCGGTAGAGAAGTTGCTGGAGAAGTTCCAATTGTCCATATCCAAGGCTTGCGAGAGCAAATTGTTGAGCTGTCCGCTAAGGGTAGAGCTAAGGAGTGACGACACAGCATCGCTGGATTGTTGTCCCTCCACGGCTGCATAATCGTATGTATAGAACTTGCCGATAGCCAACAGATAGATGATTTGCATACGCATCTGCTCATCGGTACTGATGGCCGAGCGTACAAGCTGACGTTCCTCATCATTGACCGTAGGCAGTTCAAGGTCAAAGTCAAGCACCGGATCATCCAATTTGCCCGTCATATTGATGATACAATTCACCTTTACCGTGTTTTGGTTGAAGGTGGCATCGGGTATAAGGTCGGAAAGCGAAGCCGAGTTCACGGCATATACAGCCTTCAGGTCGAGTTCGGCTTCACCACCATTTCCTGTGAATGTAACCTCGCTTCCCTGTTGCAATTGGAAATCTTTGCGAATGACATCCTGAATCGACATCTTGTATTCTCCGCTTTCAATCACATATTTTCCACGCAAGGTTGTGTTTTCATTAGTAAAGGCCACCTGTATGTTACCCGTGCCATTGGCCGAAATATGGTCCCCCGAACGCATGTCCATAATCACACGTACATCGGCATTGGGTGTAGCATCAATATTTGCATTGATGAAGACCTGCAAAGGTTCGCCTTCTTCTTCCTCTTTATTTTCAGCATGTTGGAAAAGGCGCAAATCATCTACTACCATTTGCTTCGGACGCGATGTACGATCCACGAAGGTGATAAAATTGTTGTTAGTAATGGCCTCGGGTGTCGACATATTGAATACAAAGGTAGTACCCCGTTCGGATGTGACATTTCCGTCAACATTCAGTTCATTGCCACCTCCGTACAGGCGTGCATTGCCGCTTCCATATATTTTTCCGTAGAAGGGCATATCGCCAAAATCTGTTGTATTATAGAAGCAAGCATGGTCAGGGTTGATAGAGAAATCGTATGCCATATTCTTCAAGTGCTGATGTGTCACTTGTCCGTTCAGCCGAACGGTATTTCCATCGGGGTCAAAGGCCGTCACATTAGGAAATGATATGGCATCAAGGGCGAGTATGACTGAATCATTCTCGATATGGAAAGGCGTATTCAGAATGCGGGGAGTAAGACTGGCCGTAGCGATGGCCCTTCCCTCCAAATTAAGCTCTTTGAAAGCACCATGCAAGTGCACCGCCCCTGTCGCCCGTCCGCTTACATCGGCAAAAATACCACCAATAAAGGAGTTCAGGAAGGACAAGTTGGTATTGCGTGCATCAATCTGCAAATCAAGTCCCTTCTTTTGCGGACTTATATATCCTGCCACTTGGGTCGATGACACGGTGTCAGCTTCGCGGATGTCAGCATCCAGCACCACACCCACTTCTTCATCCCAATGAGCGCTCACATCCATGTCTCCCATCAATCCATCGTTGAAGTGGAAATCCTCTACATGCAAATCTGTGCGCGCCTGAATATCTTTCCGTAAAGCTCCGTTCACATGAACCTTTCCGGTAGCCCGTCCACTGAAATCCACGGCTTTGAACTGTACAATATCCAATATGTATTCTACTGCAACACCCTTCAAGTCTATCACTAACGAATCAGAAACGTTCTCGCCCAACCGTCCGTTAACAACCAGATATTGGTTACCATGCTGCACTCCCACGCCCTGTACGTCCACATATCCCGAATCCAATCGGATTGCCGATTCAGCCACATTCCACACCGTATCGTTAATGATGATTTCCGAAGGTTTGATTTTCACATCGGCCCTTACGAAATCCGATTTCCCGTTGTTCATCGTATTAAATACGGTCTCTGTCTCAACGTTTCCTGCATAGGTGACGGGCGAATCGTTTCCCCACGCGAAATGGGTATCCAGCCGATCATCCTCTGCCCGCAAATCCATCATCAAAGTCACGCGCGCCTTGTCTGCCATCTGTTTGGCAATGCTGAAGTTGGCCATGATATATTCGGACGAATTATAGCATCGCACATTCCCTATTTCAAATACTGCTTCACCATACGTCAAATGAGGCACATCGCCCACAATGTCCACCCGTCCTTGTTTGTTCGAGATAAAGCCTTTGAGAGAAGCCGACGGCATAATTTTCAAGGGGATGCCCAACACATAGGGATAGAAATTGCTATCTGCCAATTTAATATCGAACGAGAATTCATTATCCACCTCGTGTGTCCGCCTGTTTCTGTTTTTAAAGAGCGAAGGGAGGTATTTCTCGAGTATCTGTTCAAAACTCTCGGGCAATGTTTCGTAAGCATAGTCACCCTCTATCCTCGCCTGTACAGCATCCGACTCTACAGTTATCAATTTCTTGTTTGCATCAATAATCTCCGCGGCAAAGGTCAGTTCGGGCATAAAGAATGTATCGCGTGGCAATGTTGCCATCAGGCTGTCCACGCTCAACACACCAGTGACATTGCTGAGCGCGTTGCCTTGGAAGTGTGCTCTTATCACGGAGGCATATTCATATCCTTCGCGGTCTTTCGTCAACTGAAGGTCATACGGTCGGAAATGGTCTACACGGGCCGTCATATCAAAAGTGGGTATACCTCCCGACACACTCACGTGTCCGTCAGCCATCAATTTCACGTTAGGGTCTTCCAATGCCAATTGTCCATCGAAGCTGTTCTTCTTTAACCACCCGTCAAGCAGGATATTCTGATACTCGTATCCGCTATACTGGAGGGTCGGTATGTTTCCGTTCAGATAGAGGTCAGGTTCGCCGCGTAGTGGCAATTTGCCATCAAAGTCGAGATTGAACGACACCGTGCCCAATTCTTGCTCTCCACCCATGAGGGTTTCCATATCCAATGAATCGCTCGCGATATGTCCCTTGCAAACCAAGGTGCTGTCCACCAGATACAGGATACGTGCATCAGCCACCACCTCGCCAATGCCGGTAGCCAAGTGTCCGTAAGTGGACATGTTGTCCAATTCTCCTCCTACCTTTCCGTCAAATCGGATATGCTTCAAATTCTGCAACACCTCCGGCAAGGCGGCCTCATCGCCCATCAGATTGTGCCATAGGAAGGGGATACCTTCATTGGTTACATTCAGATAAGACACATTGGCACTCACCTCCATTTTCTCCAACGTATCAAGTGGCAGGTGTACGAGTGCATTGTCGAGGCGCAATGCCACTTGATCCCCTTGCGAACGGACTTGCATGAGAGGAATCTCCAGCATCTCCCTGTCTCCACGCACCGAAGCATCCACATACATGGCGTCACGGAAATGGCGCAACTTGGGCATAAACGAAGCAAGGTCTGCCGGTGTCAGATACGAACGGCGCATACGACCATCTATTCTGGACAAATATGGACGGGCGAGGGTAGTGTCACCCTCCACCTCAGCAAGATTGATGTGGATAGAGTCGAAGCGGATACGGCTATCGGGCAGACTCATCTCAAACTCATTGAAATTGATCATCTGCGGGTTGCCCAGCAGATGCATCTGCAATCCGTCAAGCCTGAAGCCACTCTGTTCGGTCAAATCAAGACGTTTCACCTGTACATTGAGGGAGTCGTGACGGAAAGCCTTCAAAGCCATAGTGGCATTGATGTTGTCCACCGCAATATGGTTGGGATTGAATACTCCAGGAGTAACCTTTTCCGACATTACATCGTAGCGGAGTCGACACCGGCGGACAAGCAAGCTATTGATACGTAAATCAATGCGATTATTTTCCGAAGTATCGCTCGAAGCAAAGGCATCCAACAGGAATTGCAGGTTCAATGGTTCTTCAGGGCGTGTCCGATTCATGGTAAGATGAAGTCCGAACACTTGTGCCGTGTGCACCGAGATACGCCCTTCGCGCAACAGAGGCATCCATTCGAATCGTGCCGACAGGCGGGCGGCCCTCAACAAAGGAGAACCATTCAAGTCGTCCAGCTCCACTTCATCCAATATTATCCGGTTAGGATAACCGATGGTCAAATGCCCGACGGACACGTGCGTATGCAACATCCGGCTCAACTCCTCACCCAAGGCCACGCTCACATGGCGTTGTATCGATGGAAGGGTCAGCATCACAGCCAACGTGCCATACAGCACCACGAGAACAATCAACAACCCGCGAAGGAATTTCAATATCGTCTTTATCGTTTGCAAAGTTGAATATACCTTATTATTATATACATTTACTTTTTCCGAGCGCAAAGATAGTAAATATTTGTGTTTTTCTGAAAAACTTTCTTGTACGTAACGAAAATATTTCCGTTCTTTGCCATCAAATTAAAGATTCCTTAGAAAAATCAACTATTAACAGATAAAAAACATCATTGCTATGAACAGAAAAACCATGTTTTCACTCCTCGTGGCCACCTCTTTGGGAGCCTATGCCCAACAGGGAGGAATTTCGCCACAAATGTTGGATAAAATCACTTCAACCTACAAAAGCACTACCACCGACCGTGCCCTCATGAATGCCATTGCAGCCAACGACGTGCGCACCCTTGCCCTCAATCAAGAGAACTTGCGCGGAGGACTCGACACCCACTTCAGCCACCGTGTCAACTCCAAGGGCATTACCAATCAGGAGCAATCGGGACGTTGCTGGCTCTTCACCGGCTTCAATGTGCTACGCGCCAAGGCCATGGCCCGCCACGGATGGAGCCAATGCGAGTTCTCGCAAGGATACTCCTTCTTTTGGGATCAGTTGGAGAAATCCAACCTCTTCCTCCAAGGTATCATCGACACCCGCGAGCGTCCGATTACCGACCAGATGGTGGAGTGGCTCCTCAAGCACCCCTTGAGCGATGGTGGCACCTACACAGGTGTGGCCGACCTTGTGGCCAAGTATGGCATCGTGCCCGCCGAAGTGATGCCCGAGACCTACAACACCAACAACACCTCGCGCGTCACCTCCCTCATCAAGGAGAAGCTCCGCGAGTTTGCCCTCCAATTGCGCGAAACCAAGGGAAGCACGAAGGAGTTGGAAGCACTGAAGACCGACATGCTCGGCACTGTCTACCGTATGCTTGTCCTCTCCATGGGTGAGCCCGTCAAGGAGTTTACCTGGGCACCCAAGGATGCTAATGGCAAGGCTCTCTCCGAACCCAAGAGCTACACACCGCAAAGTTTCTACAAGCAATGGATAGGCGAGGACCTCAATGCCGATTACGTGATGCTGATGAACGACCCCAGCCGCGACTATTGGAAGGTTTATGAAATCGACTTCGACCGCCATGTCTACGACGGACACAACTGGCTCTACGTCAACCTCCCCATCGACGAAATCAAGCAGATGGCCTTTGCCTCCATCAAGGACAGCACCATGATGTACTTCTCGTGCGACGTGGCAAAGCAACTCAACTCCACCCGTGGTCTGCTCGACATGGACAACTACGACTATGCCTCGCTCTTCGGTACCACCTTCGGTATGGACAAGAAACAGCGCATACAGACCTTCGACAGTGGCTCTTCGCACGCCATGACCCTGATGGCCGTGGATGTGGACGAGCAAGGCAACTTCAAGAAATGGATGGTCGAAAACAGTTGGGGAGCCACCAACGGATACCGTGGTCACCTTATCATGACCGACGAGTGGTTCAACGAATACATGTTCCGCCTTGTGGTGAACAAGAAGTACGTCCCCGCCAAGGTGATGGACGTCCTCAAGCAGAAGCCCATCCGCCTTCCTGCCTGGGACCCCATGTTTGCCGAAGAGGAATAAAACGAGGCTGAGTTATGAGTGCTGAGTTAATGAGTTGTGAGTGCTGAGTAGCCATGCGGTATTGAAACTCAAAATTCAGGACTCAGAACTCAAAACTCAAGACTCAGCACTCAGAGTTCATCCTTCGCCACCGCACTCCTTGCAACATTCGCCATCGGAGGGATTCATCTTTCCTTTGGCGGATTGCCACATGGCTTGTGCCTTGTCACCGGCACGCTGGATGGCATCGTTCATCTTCATCCTCAACTCCTTGGCCTGTTCGGTGTGAGCAAGGTGACACGCTACGGCACCTACGACGGCACCCAATCCCATTCCTATCCAGAATTTGGATTTGCAACAACATTCGTTCATAATTCTATTCTCCTTATACATTTTATGGGTTAATACTATCGGATGCCCCATCAGAAGCACCCGTTGATTTCACCTCTTCAAACACAAGGAGAGAAGAATTGTTCTCTCCATTGATAGTTATTAGGGAAAGAGTGGTATAGAGATTAGGAGAAAAGGGATATAACCTCCTTATCTTTATATACTGCCAAGGCGTTGGCAGATGACTGCCTCAGTGATGGCAGTGTACTGCCACAGTATTGGCAGACGACTGCCAATAGGCTTGGCAGAGCAAAAGATTACTATCCTATACAAAGAATAATGCCAATCTTACAGATGCAAGATTGGCATTTCTATTTAATCCACGGATATAATCAAAGGATTTCCCCTATAGAAGGGATTTTTGATTTCTCCTTTTTGATTCCTCCTTTCAGATTTTGATTGTCAGTAACTGAAATTATCCTTCTTTACGTAGATGCGATAATTCTTGATGCCACCGGGCACTTCCTTCTCCATACGGGGGAGGTATTGGAAGGCGGTGAGTGTCTGCACACTACCCAAATCGATAACGACGGAGTGGGGGAACTTGACTCCTGCTACAGTACTCCAATAGGTTGACTCCTGGAGGTCGTAGAGTTTGTCGGCCGCACGGTTTCCGCGCTTGGTGTCCTCGCTATCGGCATAAGCAATTTTCCAAGGTTCGCGACTCAGGCGTTCGCCATTCTCGTCAAGCAGGTAGCACTCTGCCATGCAGGCAACTTCCTTACCATCGTGTGCATTGAGGGCTTCGATGCAGACATAGCGTCCGCTTACGGGGGTATCGAAGGTGACCTCTTGCCATCCATTGCCTTTAGCAAAGGTACCCTTGGCCACGGGCTTCTCGCCAGCGAGGTTCAATGTCTGTCCTTCCTTGCGGTGAGTTTTGGGATTCACGTTGTTCAACTTGTCGATGATAGGTTTCTTCAATCCCTCTACCACGGGATTGTCGGTACCTATCACGTCGAGCACGATGATTTCGTTCTTGCCCTTCTTCAACCAGCAACCGGGTACATAGAGTGTCTGCTGGGGACCGATATTCCAAAAACGACCGATAGCGTGGCCATTGACATATACCTGTCCCTTGCCGAATGCTTCCATATTGATGAATGTATCGCCCACCTTCTTGAGGTTGAAGTATCCACGGTAATATCCCATCTTGCCTGTAAGTGCATCGTGGCGCAACTCCAATGTCATCGGCCCTTCGAAGGCATTCAAAGCCGTTTGGTAATCATCGGGGATAGTGGCCATTTCCCAATTCTTGAGGTCGTAGGTAACTTCGTGTCCGCCCGCTTCAGTGGTAAGAATCACCTTGTCAGTAATACCCTTGAAATCCTTGATGGAACGGCCAAAGTTGATTCGTCCCATTCCCTCTACAAGAATAACGAGCACATCGCCCCTCTTTACGGAGGGGAGGGCAAGGGAAGTTTCGCCAAGCACGCGATCCATCTTGCCTATGTATCTACTGTTGATATATACCTGCGCATAGTCGTGCCCGTCCTTCAAGGTAAGGAGGCTCTGTCCCTTGATTTCGGGGAGTACGGTTGAGTACTTCACAGTTCCCCAACCCATATTAAGGTCTTCAAAGGTCTTTACCTCGCGGCTCTCAGTACGTCTACGGATACCACGGTCGATAGGTACAAACTGATCCAATGTTACCTTAGGGAAAGAAACAAGGGGCATAGGTGCCTTGGGCACAGAGGGGAGTTTCTTGTCAGAGAACTCGGCCATCATTTCGCGCAATTCGTAATACTTCGGGGTTGCGTGTCCGTATTCGTTGATGGGTGCATCGTAATCGTACGAGGTGACATCAGGAGCAAAACCAGGTGAGTTGGCACCTGCCCAATGGCCGAAACTGGTACCTCCGTGTGTCATATATAGGCTGAAGGAGATGCCCTTTTCCAACATTTCGCGAAGGCCGGCCACCATGTCCTTGCTATCGCGTGTCTCGTGACGTCCGCCCCACTTGTCGAACCATCCGCTCCAAAACTCTGAACACATAAGGGGAGAGTCGGGACGGAGTTCCTTCAACTTCTTGAACTGATTGTCGATGTTGGAGCCTGTACCGAAATTCATTGTCCATACAAGGTCGTCCAAACCGTTTTTAGTAAAGTTGCTTGCCCAATCGCACTGGAAGAGCGTGACATCGGTGAATCCTGCACGGCGCACAATGTCGCGGATATTAGATACGTAAGGCTTGTCGGTGCCGTAAGAACCATACTCGTTCTCCACCTGCACCATAATGATGTTTCCACCACGTGACAACTGAAGGTCAGCCAACTGCTTGCCCACCTCCCTCTCGAAAATCTCTACACGCTCAAGGAAGTAGGGGTCATTCTCGCGCAAGCGTATGTCCTTCTTCTTGAGCAACCACCAAGGGAGGCCACCCATTTCCCATTCGGCACACACGTAAGGACCGGGGCGGACAATGATGTACATACCATGCTTCTGAGCCAAACTGCAAAAAGCGGCAATGTCATTGTTGCCTGTAAAGTCGAACTTCCCTTCCTGCTGCTCGTGGATATTCCAAAATACGTAAAGACAGATTGTATTCATTCCCAATGCTTTACACATTTTTATACGATGCTCCCAATAGGCTTGTGGGATACGCGGATAATGAATCTCGGCCGCCTTTACCACGAAGGGTTTCCCGTTGAGCAAGAAAGTACCTTTACCCACTTCGAAAGTCTCGGGTTGTTTCTGTCCGAAGGCATTTCCTGCGGCAAACAGAGAGGCGATCAGTAACAGTAGAATTTTGTTTCTCATACAATTATGATATTAGTGAATTATTTATTGCAAATATTATCTGTGACGCATCAAGTGCAGACGATGGGTGATGCACGTGGGGAGTTCCTCCTCATAGTGGCTTACCATGATGAGCGTTTTGTTCGGGCGTTGACAGAAGGTGTCGATCATATCCTTCACCATTTGTCCGTTGCGTGTATCAAGGCCATGCAGAGGTTCATCGAGGATAAGCAACTGAGGATCCTTTACAAAAGCGCGGGTCAAAAGACAAAGGCGTTGCTCACCGCTGGAGAGTGTCAGAAAATCGCGCTCGGCCAAATGGACAATGCCAAATATGTCCATCCACCATTCACACACTGCCTTCTGTTCGGGAAGAGTACGTCGGTAAAGCCCTACCGAATCGTGCAAGCCCGAAGCTACGATGTCAATAGCAGGAAGATTCTTCAAGTAAGCACGATGCATCTCAGGAGAGACATAACCGATGTGTTTCTTTATCTCCCAAATGCTTTCACCCGTACCTCGCTTGCGGTCGAAGAGGGTGATGTCACATGCATACGATTGCGGATTATCAGCACACACAAGGCTCAACAACGTAGATTTGCCCGCTCCGTTTTCACCCGAAAGTGCCCAACGTTCGCCATTCATCACCTTCCAATCAAGATTGTTCAATATCGTCCGTTCACCGTATCGGATAGAGACACGATGCATCTCCACAATGCACTCGGCCTCCACTTCATCCGTCCGACGAGGAAGGGCAAGGAGGAGTTCTTTTTTAGTTAACAAGGATTCTGTTGACGAGGGGGCTGTTGATTCTTCACTCTTCACTCTTCGTTCTTCACTTACCTTTTTCTCCCCACACTTCATATCCTCCACATGTACAATGTGAGTGATAAAGTCAGGAATATCTTCCATTTTGGAAAGAACCAGGATAAGCTGAAGGTCAGTTTCCGTAATCAATGTCCTCAACAAGTCCCTTAGTTGCGTACGGGTCTTTTTATCCAATCCAATGAATGGATTGTCCAATATCAACACACGCGGATTACCAATAAGTGCTTTCGTCAGATGAAACTTACGCATCTCACCGCTGGAGAGTAGGATAGAGGTCTTTGGCAACAACTCATCCATGCCGAACATTTGATAAAGTTTCTGACGCATCGTTTCATCGCCCCCCTCAGGCATCAGTTCGGCTACGGTAGGATAAATGTCGGCATCCTGGCTATTCCACCTTTGTTGGTAATAATAACTTCCTTCGGCCGTATCGCCATAGGTGTCACGAAAAGCCATGTATCGGATATTATCAAAAGCCATCTTTGAGGCACGTGGTGAGAAGTCATACTCCACCTCGTTCATCAACAAAGGATATTTACCAATGAGTGTATTCACCAACTCACTCTTTCCTCCGCCATTGGGGCCAAGGATAGCGATATGTTCATCCGCTTCGAGCGAAAAGTTTATAGGAGTCTTCATCCGATGTAACGGATGACGTGCAATGCCGTTTTCAATCTTTATAATACTCATTATCTTTTTCTCTCGGGATTTTTTGACAAGAAATCTTTCCATCCCTTATAGCCTTTCTCCATAGTAGGACGTCCCATCTGCAGATAGTGACAATAGGCTACACCAAGGGCATCGGTAGCATCCAATGAAGGACCGAAGTCCTGATTCTCGATATGAAGGATACGCTGGAGCATACCTGCCACCTGCTCCTTGCTGGCCGAACCATTTCCAGTGATGGCCATCTTTATTTTCAAGGGAGCATACTCGGTAATGGGGATGTCGCGACTAATGGCAGCAGCCATAGCCACTCCCTGTGCACGACCAAGTTTCAACATCGATTGTACATTCTTTCCGAAAAAGGGTGCTTCAATGGCCAATTCATCAGGCAAGTACGACTCGATGATACCTGTGACGCGCTGGAAGATGTGTCCCAACTTCAAGTACGGGTCGCTCATCTTTCGCAAGTCAATGACTCCCAAGGCCAACACCTCGGGTTTGGTGCCAACCACCTTCAGCACACCGTATCCCATAACGTTCGTACCAGGATCGATGCCAAGGATTATTTTCTCTTTAACCGGTTGTATCACTCTATTACCTCCATTAACGTCGGAAATCCTACTACCCGGTCCTTAAAGACCTTCAGCATCTCTGCATTCAATGCTCCACCTTGTGCCGTATGCCATTGGTGTAGGCTTCGTGTGTCTTCCACTTCCCACTGAAGCGAGAAACACTCCGAATCCTGCTCCTTATGGCTCAATATGCGCGTGAGCCGGGGATTCTTCAGCAATCCCTTTTCTTCCACTTGTGGCATATACACCTCGTGCAACCAAATGACAAAGTTGCGTGCATCATCATTTCCTACCTGATAAGTTGTGTTGTAAATCAACATTGCTTTTCTATTTTTTAGGCAGAAGGACAAAAGGGTATATGAATCAGACGAAATAAAACCCTCTTGCCGTCCTTGTTCCTATGTCAAATTTATATCAAAAAAAAAAGAGAAGCAACCTTGCTTCTCTCGATGTCTATTTGTGGAGCATACGAGAGTCGAACTCGTTACCTCTTGACTGCCAGTCAAGCGCTCTAGCCAAGTGAGCTAATGCCCCATTTCTTAAATGCGGTGCAAAGATAGATACTTTTTTGATATGCACCAAACTTTTACAGCTTTTTTTTCTTTTAGAATCAGTTTTATCACTCCTACAAGCAAAGATTAACAAACTTATTAATATCTTTTTGTAATTCATTATGCCTCTCTTTGGTGCAAAATTCGTACTTTTGCAGCCGATATGGGTAGAATACTTGCTATTGATTACGGACAGAAGCGCACAGGATTGGCAGTGACCGACCCTTTGCAGATTATCGCCAATGGGCTGACAACCGTGCCGACAGCGCAGTTGGAAACTTTCGTTCTTGACTATGTGAAGCGCGAAGGGGTAGAACGTATTGTTGTGGGACTTCCACGACAAAATTCGGGGGAATACTCAGAAAATATGCGGCGCATCACCCCCTTTGTGAACCGTTTGAAGAAGGTGCTTCCTGATATACCAGTCGAGATGGTGGACGAACGCTTCACCTCTGTATTGGCCCACCGCGCCATGTTGGATGCAGGATTGAAGAAAAAAGATCGGCAGAACAAGGCATTGGTAGACGAGATAAGCGCCTGCATTATTCTACAAACCTATATGGAATCGAGAAGAAATTAAAAGGCCATTCGGCACATGTAATTCATAATTCAGAATTTATAATTCATAATTAAAAAATGATACTTCCTATTTACATCTACGGACAGCCGGTACTTAGAAAAGCGGCTGAAGACATTACCCCTGACTATCCCAATTTGAAAGAATTGATTGATAATATGTTCGACACGATGGACCGTGCCGAAGGATGTGGCTTGGCCGCACCACAAGTGGGACTTGCCATTCGTGTGGTAGTTATCGATTTGGATGTGTTGAGCGATGATTATCCGCAATACAAGGGTTATCGTCGCGCATTCATCAATCCACATATCATTGAGGTAGGAGAGGAGACCGACTCCAAGGACGAAGGTTGCTTGAGTCTCCCAGGTATCAACGAAGCGGTAAAACGCCCCACACGTATCCATGTAAAATACTTCGATGCTGATTGGCAGGAGCATGACGAATGGGTAGACGGATTCGAAGCACGCTGTATGCAACACGAGTTTGACCATTTGGAAGGAAAAATGTTCATCGACCATTTGAGCGGATTGCGTAAGCAGATGATCAAAGGTAAACTGAACAACATGCTGAAGGGACAAGTCCGTTGTTCATACAAGACAAAAACAGTAAAGTGATTCCTTATACATTATAATATATATAAGGAGTGACAAAGACGGTATGAACATACTTTTTTCAGGCAAAAGGACATAAAGACAAAAGAAAGAAAAGAAAATTCTTATGCACCTTATGTTCTTCTGTCAAAAAAAAGATATAAGTACCCCTCAAAAAAATAAAGGTATATGCTTCGAAAAGTCCCCTTCTACATCATCCTGATGCTTTGTCATCTGTCGGTAGTGGCCCAAATCAATACCGACCGGGTGATGATGATAGGACGTAATGCACTCTATTTTGAGGACTATGTGCTCTCTATCCAATACTTCAATCAAGTAATCAATGCCAAGCCCTATCTGCACCAGCCCTATTTTTTCCGTGGCTTGGCCAAATTGAATTTGGAAGACTACACCGGTGCCGAACAGGATTGTTCGGAGGCAATCAACATGAACCCCTTTGTGGTAGATTACTACCAACTCCGAGGTCTTGCACGCATACATCAAGGAAAATTCACGGATGCCATCAGCGATTACGCCCAAGCCTTGGTACATGCTCCCGAAAATGTAGGATTGTGGCACAATATGGTCTTGTGCAAGATGCGCGAAAAGGACTTTGACGGCGCACGTACCGACGTACAACGGTTGTTGGACATATCCCCACACTATGTACCCGGTTACTTGATGAGTGCCGAAGTGTGGATGAAACAACAAGACACACTGAAGGCAGAGGCCGACATCAACCATGCCTTGAATTTGGATAAATACAATGCCGACACATGGAGTATGCGTGCCATGCTGTATCTGCAAATGGAAAGATACAAGGATGCAGAGAGCGACTTGGGACAGGCCATACATCTGGCTTCCATGAATGTGAGCAACTACATCAACCGAGCCTTGGCACGTTATCATCAAAACAATCTGCGCGGTGCCATGAGCGACTACGACATGGCTGTGGATATAGAGCCCAACAATCCTATTGCACGCTACAACAGAGGATTGCTGCGCGCACAAGTGGGCGACGACAATCGTGCCATCGAGGATTTCGACCGTGTGATAGATACAGAGCCAACCAACATGATGGCCATCTTCAACCGTGCCCAATTGCGTTATCAAACCGGAGATTACCAAGGAGCCATCAATGATTATACCACCGTATTGGAAGAGTACCCGGACTTCTTGACCGGCTATCAGCAACGTGCGGCTGCCCGTCGCGCATTGGGCGACAAGCACGGAGCTGAAATGGATGAAAGTATCCTACTGAAAGCCGAAATAGACCGTCGGAATGCCTTGGCAGACAACTCCAACAACAAGGGTAACGAGGAGAAAGACGATGAAAAAAAGACTCGCAAGAAATCGGACAAGAATGTAAAGAACTACCGCAAACTGGTAGTAGCCGACAACGATGAGTTACAACAAAAGTACAAAAACGAATACCGCGGACGGATACAGAACCGCAACGTAAAGGTGGAACTGGAGCCAATGTACGTACTGTCCTATTACAAGAAAGATGGCGAGGTAGAGCGCCCCATCAACTTCCACAAGATTGTGGACGAACTGAACAATGCCCAAGTGTTGGCCAAGCGGCTTTATGTCACCAATCAAGAGTTACCGCTGAACCAAACACAAGTGGAAGAGCACTTTGCCTCGATTGACAGATACTCAACCTTCATCGTAGAAAATCCCCGCAGAGCCGATATACAATTTGCCCGTGCACTGGATTTCTATCTGGTGCAGGACCTTGCCAGCGCCGTGGACGATTTGACACAAACTCTGTTGAAGGACGACAAATTCGTGCCAGCCTATTTCAACCGTGCACTCATCCGATGCAAACAGTTGGAGTACAAGCGAGCCGAAGAGGCCGCAGAAGCGATGGAACGTGAATCCAAACCCGACAGCAAATCCAAGTTGCCCATCACCCCAATGAGCCATGTGCACGAATACGAAATGGTACACGCCGATTTGAACAAAGTGATTCAATTGGCGCCCGACTTTGAATATGCCTACTACAACCGTGCCGTGCTTTTCTGCCAACAGAACGACTATCATGCCGCAATTGTCGACTTCGGAAAAGCCATAGAACTGAACCCTACTTTTGCCGAAGCCTACTACAACCGGGGCTTGACCTACATCTTCCTTGGACAGGCCAAAGACGGGTTGGCTGACCTTAGCAAAGCAGGAGAGTTGGGATTATTCAAGGCATACAACATCATTAAACGGTACACCGAAACTGAAGAATAAACGAAAAAAACAACATTTTTCCCCATAAAAGCCGTGAAACTCAAAAGAAATAGCTAATTTTGCGGCTCAAAAAAAGACGAAAAGATAACTGAATATGATAAAGATTACATTTCCTGACGGTTCTGTTCGTGAATACAACGAAGGAGTAACCGGTCTGCAGATTGCAGAAAGTATCAGCTCACGTTTGGCACAGGATGTGCTTGCGTGCGGAGTAAACGGGGAAACTTGGGACCTGTCCCGCCCCATAAATAGCGACGCTTCCATTGTACTTTATAAGTGGGATGACGAGCAAGGCAAGCACGCATTTTGGCACACCAGTGCCCACTTGTTGGCCGAAGCATTGCAGGAACTCTATCCCGGCATCCAGTTCGGTATAGGTCCTGCCATCGAGAGTGGATCCTACTACGACGTTGACCCGGGTGAAACAGTCATCAAAGAAGGAGACCTCGCCAACATCGAAAAGAAGATGGCCGAACTTGCCGCAAAGAAAGAGGTACTCGTTAGAGAAGACATTTCGAAAGAAGACGCCTTGAAGATGTTCGGTGAGCGTGGCGAGACATACAAGTGCGAACTTATCTCAGAGTTGGAGGACGGCACCATCACAACTTACACACAAGGCGCATTCACCGACCTCTGCCGTGGTCCTCACTTGACAAGTACCGCTCCCATCAAAGCCATCAAGCTGACATCCGTAGCCGGTGCCTACTGGAGAGGTCAGGAAGACCGCAAGCAGTTGACCCGTATCTATGGTATCTCATTCCCCAAGAAAAAGATGCTCGACGAATACCTCGCCTTGATGGAGGAAGCCAAGAAGTGTGACCACCGCAAGATCGGTAAGGAAATGGAACTCTTCATGTTCTCTGAAACCGTAGGTTAGGGCTTGCCGATGTGGTTGCCGAAGGGTACTGCTCTCCGTCTCCGCTTGGAAGACTTCTTGATGCGTTTCCAGAAGCGTTTCGGTTACCAGCAGGTAAT
>JAFWYQ010000035.1 GCA_017517605.1 Bacteroidaceae bacterium | reverse complement strand
GTGTGAAAGTGCGCCTCAATCTGAAAGAGATTCTGAACGGAGCCGAGAAGAAGTTCAAGCTGAAGAAGTACGTCACCTGCGAACACTGCCACGGCACCGGTGCCGAGGGCAACGGCGGCACAGAGACCTGCCCCACCTGCCACGGAACGGGCAGCGTGACACGCACCCAGCAGAGCATCTTCGGCATGATGCAGACACAGAGCGTCTGCCCCACCTGCAACGGCGAAGGAAAAGTCATCAAGAACAAGTGCAAGCACTGCGGCGGCGAAGGCATCGTGTACGGCGAAGAGGTGGTTGAGGTGAAAATCCCCAAAGGCGTGGCCGAGGGCATGCAGCTCTCCATGAACGGAAAGGGAAACATGGGCAAGCACAACGGCGTGCCGGGCGACCTGCTCATCCAAATCGAGGAAGAGCCCAACCAAGAACTCATCCGCCAGGAGGACGACCTCATCTACAACCTCCTGCTCAGCTTTCCCACCGCCGCATTGGGCGACACGGTGGAGATTCCCACCATCGACGGCAAGGTGAAGGTGAAAATCGAACCGGGCACACAACCGGGCAAAGTGCTCCGCCTGCGCGGCAAAGGTCTGCCCAACGTGAACGGATACGGCACAGGAGACCTGCTGGTGAACATCAGCGTCTATGTCCCCGAGACCCTCTCGAAGGACGAGAAGAACGCCCTCGAAAAGATGCAGGGCTCTGACAACTTCACACCCAACCTGAGCATTAAGGACAAGATATTCAGAAAGTTCAAGAGTTATTTTGATTGATTTTTTTTAGTTGACAAGTTAACAAGTTGACAAGGGCCATGCGGCACTGATACTATTCCTTGTCAACTCGTCAACTTGTTAACTAAAACCTTGTCAACTCGTCAACTCGTCAACTTGTTAACTTGTTAACTAAAACCTTGTCAACTCGTCAACTCGTCAACTCGTCAACTAAATTATGACCTACCAAGAGACCACCGACTACCTGTTCAATAGCGCACCACTCTTCCAACACGTGGGAGGCGATGCCTACAAGGAAGGACTGGGCAATACACACCTGCTGGACGAGCACTTCGGCCACCCACACCGCAACTTCCGCACCATCCACGTGGGAGGAACAAACGGCAAAGGCTCATGCTCGCACACACTGGCAGCCATCCTACAATCAGCCGGATACAAGGTAGGCCTCTACACCTCGCCACACCTCGTAGACTTCCGCGAACGCATCCGCATCAACGGCGAAATGGTGAGCGAAGAATACGTCATACGCTTCGTGGAGGAGCACCGCGCGTTCTTCGAACCCCTGCACCCCTCGTTCTTTGAACTCGCCACCGCCATGGCCTTCAACTATTTTGCCGAAAGCCGTGTGGACGTGGCCGTCATCGAAGTGGGATTGGGCGGACGACTCGACTGCACCAACATCATCACCCCCGACCTCAGTATCATCACCAACATCAGTCCCGACCACACACAATTCCTTGGCAACACCCTTGCACAGATAGCCGGCGAAAAGGCAGGCATCATCAAGGAAGGCATCCCCGTGGTCATTGGCGAAACCACCGAAGAGACACGCCCAGTGTTCGTAAACAAAGCCAACGAAACAAATTCGCCCATTATATTATCAGATGAACTAAACCTTGTAAAAAACTCGGTTTCAACGAATAATGGAGGTAGAATTTACAACACTACACTCTACAAGAACTTGGAAGGAGAGTTGGGTGGACTCTGCCAGGAGAAGAACACCAACACCCTTTTAGCCGCAACCGAAGAACTTAAAAAAATCGGTTACCGACTGACCGAAGAGAACATCCGCCACGGCTTTGCACACGTGTGCCAACTGACAGGCCTCATGGGACGATGGCAGAAGTTGCACGAACACCCCACCCTCATCTGCGACACAGGACACAACACAGGAGGAATCGCCTACATCGTAGAGCAACTGAAGGCACAAGCATACGACCGCCTGCACATCGTCATGGGCATGGTGAACGACAAGGACGTGAGCGGAGTACTGGCCATGATGCCCAAGGAAGCCACCTATTACTTTACCCGCGCATCAGTCAAACGCGCACTCGACGAAGAGGAGTTGCAAGCCCTTGCCGCCCGATTCAACCTCCATGGAAACACCTATCCAACCGTTGCCGAAGCCTCACAAGCCGCCCTTGGAAACGCCAAGGAGAACGACCTCATCTTCGTAGGCGGAAGCAGCTTCATCGTGGCCGACCTGCTGGCCGACTGGCAGAAAAGATGACAACGCAAACGCACCCTATCAGGCATCAGGATTTTTAGGCCCATTAGCCCCAAGCCCCATTAGCCCCATTAGCCCCATTACCCCCATTTACCCCATCAGCCCTGATAATTGCCCATTTTTATTTAAAAATTCCGCCCAAACACTTGCACATCCCAAAGATTTTCAGTTTATTTGCAACACTTTTCATTAACAACAAAAAAAATAAATTTAAGAATCATGGAATACGTTGTAGAAAACAATCTCTCGGGCTTGAAGCGCGCAGATTTCCAGAAAGAAATAAACGGAAAGAAGACCGACTTGTTCATCCTTAAGAACAAATGCGGCAACGAAGTGGCTTTGACGAATTATGGCGGTGCCATTTTGTCCATAATGATGCCCGATAAAGAGGGCAAATATGCCAATGTGATACAGGGACACGATTGTATCGAGGATGTAATCAACAGTCCCCAAGCCTACCTCAACACACTAATCGGACGTTACGGAAACCGCATTGCAGGAGGCAAATTCAACCTTGATGGCAAGGAGTACACCTTGGCCATCAACAACGGGCCAAACAGCCTCCATGGAGGACCTACAGGCTATCATGCACGTGTGTGGGACGCCGAGCAGACAGATGCACAATCGGTAACACTCAGCTACCTCTCAGCCGATGGCGAAGAGGGATTCCCCGGTAATCTGCAAATGAGTGTGACCTTCACCCTCACCGACGACAACGAACTTATCCTCGACTACAAGGGAACCACCGACAAGAAGACCATCGTGAACATGACACACCACGGATTCTTCAGCCTTTCGGGCTTGGACAACCCCACACCCTCGATAGAGAACAACATCGTCACCATCAATGCCGACTGGTACACCCCCATCGACGACGTGTGCATCCCCACAGGAGACATTGCACCCGTAGCCGGCACTCCGATGGACTTCCGCACACCACACACCGTAGGAAGCACCATCAACGAGGATTTTGAACAATTGAAATTCGGCAATGGATACGACCACAACTTCGTGCTGAACAAGAAAGAACCCGACGAACTCTCCTTTGCCGCACGCATCGTAGAGCCCATCAGCGGACGCACCATGGAGGTGTACACCACCGAACCCGGTGTGCAAGTATACACCAACAACTGGGGTGACGGATTCGAAGGAGCACACGGCGCCACCTTCCCCGCACGCTCGTCCATCTGCTTCGAAGCACAGCACTTCCCCGACTCTCCCAACAAGGGACACTTCCCCAGCGTGGTGCTGAATCCGGGCGAAACTTACACTCAAAAGACCATCTATAAATTCGGCGTAGAGAAATAAAGAAACAGATTAACAAAAACATATAAAACAATCAGACTATGAGACTTACCATCGACGACGTAAGAAGCCGTTTCAAAAAACATCTGATTGATGCCGAGGGTTCAGTGTATGCATCACCCGGACGCATCAACTTGATTGGCGAACACACCGACTATAACGGAGGATTCGTATTCCCCGGTGCCGTACAACAAGGCATGATTGCCGAAATCAGACCCAATGGCACACGCACCGTACGCGCCTACTCCATCGACTTGAAAGACTATGCAGAGTTCAGCATCGACGACGAACAAGGACCACACGCCAGCCACTTCCGCTACGTGTTTGGCGTAGTACGCGAAATGATGAAATTGGGAGTACCCGTAGAGGGCTTCGACACCGCCTTTGCAGGCGATGTGCCCCTCGGCGCAGGCATGTCCTCATCAGCCGCCCTCGAAAGCTGCTTCGCCTTTGCCCTCAATGACCTTTTCGGTGACAACAAGATTGACAAGATGACCCTCGCCAAAGTAGGCCAAGCCACTGAGCACAACTACCTCGGATGCAAATGCGGCATCATGGATCAGTTTGCCTCTGTACACGGAAAAGCTGGCTATCTGATGCGCCTCGATTGCCGTAGTGGTGAATTTGAATACTTCCCTTGGAATCCCCAAGGATACAAACTGGTGCTCGTGAACTCATGTGTGAAGCACGAATTGGTAGGCTCACCCTACAACGACCGACGCAAGAGTTGCGAAAACGTAGTGGCTGCCATCGCCAAACGTCACGAAGGCGTAGAAACTCTACGCGATTGCACTTGGGAAATGTTGGAAGAAGTGAAGGCAGAGTGCAGCGAAGAGGACATCCGCCGTGCCACCTACGCCATCGGTGAAACTGACCGCGTATTGGCCGTGTGCGAAGCACTCAAGAAGGGCGATTACGAAACCGTGGGACAAATGATGTACGAGACACACGAAGGGTTGAGCAAGGATTACGAAGTAAGCTGCGAAGAAATCGACTTCTTGAACGATATCGCCAAGGATTGTGGCGTGACTGGTTCGCGCATCATGGGTGGCGGCTTCGGAGGATGCACAATCAACTTGGTGGAAGATGCCCTCTACGAAACCTTTGTGAATACCGTAAAAGCCAAATACAAAGAGAAATACGGAAAGACTCCTATCATCATCGACGTTGTGATTGGTGACGGTTCACGCAAACTGGCTTAACACATAAGAAAGACTCTAAAAAAAGCAAAAAAAACAGGCTGTTTGAAGAAACATTCTTCTACAGTCTGTTTTTTTATATTACTACTTGACTGACAACTTGTTAACAACCCTTATGTGCACGCGCACGCAATATAAAATGTTCAAAAAGCCCATTTTTATGTTGTAAAACATATAAATGAAGTATCTATCATAACAAAATAAGTGTTACTTTTACACCCAAAATTCGAATTTTAATTTTTAAACTTATTAGAAAAGCTATCATGAAGTACGTAAAAAGTATTTTGGGCACAGGCGTAGTCCTGTCATTATTAGCAGCTTGCGCCCCCCAACAGCCCAAGCAAGAGTTAACTCTTTCGGGATTGAATCCCGAAAATTTCAAGAGTGAGGTTAATGGCAAACAGACAGACCTCTATGTGTTGAAAAATGCCGCTGGCATGGAAGTGTGTGTAACCAACTTCGGTGGACGCATCGTGTCAATCATGGTACCCGACAAGAACGGAGAGATGAAAGATGTGGTTCTCGGCTTGGATAGCGTTCAAGCTTACTTCCCCGAAAACAACCAAACTGACTTTGGAGCATCTATCGGTCGCTACGCCAACCGTATCAACCAAGGTAAGATTGTGATTGACGGCACTGAAATCCAATTGCCTCAAAACAATTTCGGACACTGCTTGCACGGAGGTCCTAACGGATGGCAATATCAGGTATACGAAGGCTCAATGCCTAACGATAGCACCGTAGTATTGGTAATGAACTCTCCCGATGGTGACGAGGACTTCCCCGGTAATGTAACAGCTACAGTTACCTATACCCTCACCTCTGACAATGCCATCGACATTGACTACAAGGCTACTACTGACCAGAAGACGGTTATCAACATGACTAACCACTCTTACTTCAACCTCTCTGGTGACCCCAAATTGAAGATTACCGACCACATCCTCTATGTGAATGCCGACAACTATACTCCCGTCGACACCACTTACATGACTACTGGTGAAATTGCCCCCGTAGCCAATACTCCTATGGACTTCACCAAAGCCAAGGTTGTGGGTAAGGATATCGATGCCTTCGATTTCGAACAAGTTAAGAACGGTAATGGTTACGACCACAACTGGTGCTTGAACACCAATGGTGACGAAACTCAACTTGCCGCTAAGGTATTAAGCCCCATCACAGGCATCACATTGGAAGTTTACACCAACGAACCGGGTATCCAGGTATATAGCGGTAACTTCCTCGATGGCACAGTAACAGGTAAGAAAGGCATTGTATACAACAAGCGTACAGGTCTCTGTCTGGAAACTCAGAAGTACCCCGACACTCCCAACAAATCAAATCTCGAAGGCTGGCCTTCAGCTACATTGGAGCCGGGACAGACTTACAACAGCCGTTGTATCTACAAATTCGGTGTAGAGAAATAATCATTTAAAATACTAACTATCAAAAAACAAAAAAATGGAAATTTTAGAAGCGTTAAAAAACAACGGCTTTGAAACCGCCGATTATCTTGTTTTTGCCGCCTATATTGTACTTCTTGTCGGTATGGGTATCTTCCTCTCAAGAGGTAAGAAAGGAGAAGAGAAATCATCTACAGACTACTTCCTTGCAGGTAACACCTTGACATGGTGGGCAGTGGGTGCATCACTCATCGCAGCCAACATCTCTGCAGAACAGTTCATTGGTATGTCTGGTTCTGCTTATGTATCAGGTATCGCCATGGCAGCTTACGAGCTGATGGCAGCCGCTACTCTTATTGTGGTGGGTAAGTTCTTGCTCCCGCTGATGATTGAGAAGAAGGTTCTCACTATCCCCCAATTCCTCAGCGAGCGTTACAACTGGGGTGTAGGTTTGTCTTTCTCAATCTTCTGGTTGTTCCTCTACGTGTTCATCAACCTGACATCAGTAGCATGGTTGGGCGCACTTGCCATGAAGCAGATTCTTGGTTTGCCGACCATCGCAGGCGTATTCATGGGAATGAACGTTGATATGACATTGCTTGTCATCATCCTCTTCCTCTTCGTCGTAGCAGGTCTGTATTCAATCTATGGTGGTTTGGCTTCTGTGGCTTGGACAGACGTTATGCAGGTAACATTCCTCGTTGGTGGTGGTCTTATCACTGCCTATGCTGCTCTTGACGTAATCGCTGGTAGCCTTGACATCGAAGGTGGTGCACTCGGAGCTTTGGGACAGATTTATACTGAATTGTTAGAAAATCCGGATGACAAGCACTTCAACCTTGTCGTTACCCGAAATGAAGAGCTCTACCCCGTTATCAATGGTATTGTAGAGAATGGTGTGATAATCCAGAAGGCCGACCCCTATTTTGACATCCCGGGTATCGTGGTTATCGTAGGTGCTTTGTGGTTGACCAACTTGGGTTACTGGGGCTTCAACCAGTACATCATCCAGAAGGGTCTTGCAGCCAAGTCATTGGCAGAAGCTAAAAAAGGTATGATTTTTGCCGCCTTCTTGAAGATTTTGATTCCGTTCATCGTTTGTATCCCCGGTGTATGTGCCTTCTACATCATGAACTCTCCCGACTGTGCCGACCTGAGAGCTTCTCTTGCTGGTTCACTCGACCGTCCCGACGATGCATATCCTTGGTTGATCCGTAACTTCACTCCGACCATCATTAAGGGTCTGTCATTCGCTGCTCTTGCTGCTGCCGTAATTTCATCGTTGGCTTCAATGTTCAACTCAACTTCTACAATCTTCACTATGGACATCTACAAGCGCTTCTTCAACAAGAATGCTTCTGAGAAGAAGTTGGTAACTGTAGGTCGTCTGACATCTGTTGCTGCGTTGGTTCTTGCCCTCATCGCTGTATATCCCATCATGGGCGGTGCCGACCAGGCCTTCCAGGTTATCCAGGAGTACTCAGGATTCGTTTATCCCGGTATCGTAGTTATCTTCGGTCTTGGTCTGTTGTGGAAGCGTGCATCTGGTACAGCTGCTGTTGTTGCTGCTATCGGTACATTCTTCTTCTCAATCCTCTTCAAGTTCATGTTGCCTGACGTACCCTTCCTGTTGCGTATGGGATACGTATTCGCATGCTTGGTAGTTCTCTTCTTCGGTATCTCTATGATGAGCAAGAAGACTGTACCTGCTGAAGAACTTGACGAGCACACCATCAAGACTCAGTTGAAGTGGAGCAACATAACCATCATCTGTGCAGTTGTTTGCTTGGTAGTTGGTATCGCCTCTATGTTCTCTCACGAGTTGCGTGCTTACGGATTCGAGGCCATCTTCTTCCTCGCATTGATGTTGTTCAGCATTGGTGTTTACTTGCGTTCAAATGCCAAGGACAAGGTAGAAGATCCGAAGGCTATCGGTATCGACATTGCCATTTTCCGTACAGACAAGACATTCAATATTGGTGCACTTGCCATCATTATTATTCTTACTATTTTGTATGCTGCATTGTGGTAATATGTAAATAACAAGCTACAAGCTACGAATGAGGGGCACACACTCCTACTCTCGTAGCTTGTAGCTACTAATAATTAAGAAATAACAATGACCGCCTATTACAGTATAAACCCTCAATTCTACGTTTCTGTGGATTGCATCATCTTCGGATTGAACGAAGGTGAATTGAGTCTGCTTTTGTTGAAGCGTAACTTTGAGCCCGAGAAAGGGAAATGGTCGCTTATGGGTGGTTTTGTACAAAACGACGAAAGCGTGGACGATGCAGCCAAACGGGTGTTGAAGGAGTTGACCGGACTTGAGAATGTCTATATGGAGCAAGTCGGCACCTTTGGCGAAATCAACCGCGACCCGGGCGAACGGGTCATATCCGTAGCCTACTATGCACTCATCAATGTTGATGAGTACGACCGCAAACTGGTGGAAAAACACCACGCAAAATGGATGAATATCCACGACCTGCCGGAGTTGAGTTTCGACCATCCGGAAATGATTGAAAAAGCAAAAGGAATGATGCGCCGCAAAGCATCGCACGAGCCTATCGGGCTCAACCTGCTCCCCCGCTTGTTCACCCTCAGCCAAATGCAATCTCTTTACGAGACCATTCAAGACGAGCCCATCGACAAGCGCAACTTCAGAAAAAAAGTTGCCGAAATGGACTACATCGAAAAGACGGACATGATTGACAAATCCAGTTCGCGCCGTGGAGCCTACCTGTACAAGTTCAACGACAAGGCTTACAACCGCGACCCGAGATTCAAACTATAATATATATATATAATAAAGTATAACATTTAAACAGATAATCACATGTTAGAAGAACTGAAAGAAAAAGTATTTCAAGCAAACCTCGACCTTGTCAAGCAAGGCTTGGTAATATTCACTTGGGGTAACGTGTCAGGCATCGACCGCGAAAAAGGTTTGGTAGTAATCAAGCCCAGTGGTGTAAGCTACGACGACATGAAAGCCTCAGACATGGTTGTTGTCGACCTCCATACAGGCAAAGTGGTTGAAGGCGATTTGAATCCCTCTTCAGACACCCCCACCCACCTTGTGCTCTATCGTGCATTCCCCAATATCCAAGGTGTTGTCCACACCCACTCCACCTATGCCACCGCATGGGCACAGGCAGGTAAGGACATCCCCAATATCGGTACTACACATGCCGACTATTTCTACAAATCCATCCCCTGCACCGACGATATGACCAAAGCCGAGGTTGAAGGAGAATATGAGCTGGAGACCGGCAATGTCATTGTCAAGCGTTTCGAAGGCATCAACCCCGACCACACACCCGGTGTACTTGTAAAGAACCACGGTCCTTTCTCATGGGGTACCAGCCCTTCCAACGCCGTTTACAATGCCAAGGTGATGGAACAGTGTGCCAAGATGGCTTACATCTCGTTCACGCTCAATCCTGAAACGACGATGAACCCCTTGCTCGTCGAGAAACATTACAACCGTAAGCATGGTCCCAATGCCTACTACGGACAGAAAGGACAAAAGCATTAATACATCATTAGAACTATAAAGGATTTACATTGAAACTATATAGGTTGAAAGCTGAAACTATATAGTATGAACATTGAGACAATAATTTATTAACATTAAAACTATAAGAATTATGGCAAACATTTTTGATCAGTACGAAGTATGGTGGGTAACTGGTGCACAGTTGCTCTATGGTGGTGAAACCGTAAAAATCGTTGACGGACACTCAAAAGAGATGGTTGACGGACTCAACAATAGTGGTATTATCCCTATCAAGGTAGTTTACAAAGGTACAGCAAACTCTTCTAAAGAGGTTGAAGCCGTAATGAAGGCTGCCAATAACGACGACAAGTGTGTTGGTATCATCACATGGATGCACACCTTCTCACCTGCCAAGATGTGGATCAAGGGTCTGCAAGCATTGCAGAAGCCTCTCCTCCACTTCCACACCCAATATAATGCCGAAATTCCTTGGGAAAGCATCGACATGGATTTCATGAACCTCAACCAGTCAGCTCACGGCGACATTGAGTTCGGTCACATCTGCACCCGTATGCGTGTGCCCCGCAAGGTTGTTTGCGGTTACTGGAAGAGCCAGGATGTACAGGAGAAGATTGCCGTATGGGCACGTGTATCAGCCGGTGTTGCCGATGCAAAGAACACACGCTGCCTCATGTTCGGTATGAACATGAACAACGTTGCCGTAACCGATGGCGACCGCGTAGAGTTCGAACAGCGTATGGGTTACCACGTTGACTACTACCCAGTATCTTCATTGATGGATTACCTCAAGAAGGTAACTGATGCCGAAGCTGATGCCCTTGTTGAAGAGTACAAGAAAGAATATGAAATCAAGATTGACGAAAGTGGCGAAGAAGTTTACTGGCAGAAGGTAAAGAATGCCGCAAAGGCTGAAATTGCTTTGCGTCGCGTATTGAAGGACGAGGGTGCTACTGCCTTCACTACCAACTTCGACGACCTTGGCGATGCCGACATCAACGATCCTAACTTCGTAGGTTTCGACCAAATTCCGGGTCTTGCTTCTCAGCGTCTTATGGCCGAAGGTATCGGTTTTGGTGCCGAAGGTGACTGGAAGACAGCTTGTCTCTGCCGCACCCTTTGGGCTATCCAGCACGGTATGCCTATCGGATGCTCATTCCTCGAGGATTATACCCTCAACTTTGCCGGCGACCAGTCATCTTGCCTCCAGAGCCACATGCTCGAGATTTGTCCGCTCATTGCCAAAGAAGAGAAGCCCAAACTCGAGGTTCACTTCCTCGGTATCGGTATCCGCAAGCAGCAGACAGCACGCCTCGTATTCACCTCAAAGGTAGGTCGTGGTATCAAGGCTACCGTTGTCGACCTCGGCAACCGTTTCCGCCTTATCTCACAAGAGGTTGAGTGCATCGAGCCGAAGCCCATGCCTAACCTTCCTGTTGCCTCTGCCCTCTGGATTCCTCAGCCTACATTCGAAATCGGTGCAGGTGCATGGATTCTTGCAGGTGGTACACACCACAGCGCCTTCTCATACGACATTACCGAAGAATACTGGGAAGATTTCGCCGAAATCGTTGGTATCGAGTATGTGAAAATCAACAAGGACACTACCATCAGCAGCTTCAAGCAGGAGCTCCGCATGAACGAAGTGTACTACATGTTGAATAAAGCACTCTGTTAAATAAAAAACTGAGTTGGCAAGTTGACAAGAGGTTGAAATTTACTATTTACGATTTATTTACTATTTGGAAATTTAGCTATTTATCCGACGAGTAAATTACAAAAATTACTCAATCGTACATAAATAGTAAATCGTAATTCGTTAAATAGTACATTGTAGATTTCTCGTCAGCTTGTCAACTGATTACAATTGTGATTATGGAAGAAAAATTTGTCATTGGCTTCGAATATGGTAGCGATTCGGCACGTGCGCTTGTTGTAAACGCCCATACGGGCGAGATATTGGCCACAGCTGTCAAATACTATCCTCGTTGGAAGATGGGATTGTATTGTAATCCCAAAATCAACCAGTATCGCCAGCATCCGATGGACTACCTTGAGGTATTGGAAGACAGTGTACGCGAAATACTCAGAAATTGTCCGGAAGGGACAGCCCAAAAGGTGATAGGCATAGCCTTCAGCACCACCGGCTCAACCCCTGTATTCACCGACGAGACAGGTACTCCCCTCGCCCTTCTTCCCGAGTTTTTCGAAAATCCCAATGCCATGTTTGTGCTTTGGAAGGATCACACCGCAGTAAAGGAAGCTGCCGAAATCAACAAGCTCACCAAAGAGTGGGATGTCGACTATGTGGCTTACGAAGGTGGTATATACTCTTCCGAGTGGTTTTGGGCCAAGGCATTGCATATCCTTCGCGAGGACGAAGAGGTGCGCAAGGCGGCCTACTCCATTGTCGAGCATTGCGAATGGTTGCCAGCCATCCTCACCGGCGTTACCTCTTCCAAAGACATCGTCCGTAGCCGTTGTGCCGGAGGTCACAAAGCCATGTGGCATCCCCGTTGGGGAGGACTTCCTTCCGAAGAGTTCCTCACCACGCTCGACCCTCTGTTGGCAGGCTTCCGCGACCGTCTGTTCACCGACACGGAGACCGCCGAAAAACCTGTTGGCAAATTGTGTCCCGAGTGGGCAGCACGCCTTGGTTTGAGCACCGATGTAGTTGTTGCCGGTGGAGCTTACGATTGCCACATGGGAGCCGTAGGTGCCGGTATCACTCCCCACACCCTTGTCAGTGTATTCGGCACATCCACGTGCGACATCATGGTTATCCCCTACGAACAGATGGGCCACAAGCTCGTCAAGGGCATCTGCGGACAGGTCGATGGCTCCGTCATCCCCGGCATGATTGGTTTGGAAGCCGGACAATCAGCGTTTGGCGACATCTATGCCTGGTTCAAGCGTGTGCACGAGTTCCCCATCAAGCAGATTATCGGACAAACCGAACTTATCGACTTCAACACCCGTGCCGCCCTTATCGACGAGGCATGTGACCGCATTATCCCCGCATTGACGGCCGAAGCCGAAAAGATTCCCCTCAGCGAGAGCACCGTCATTGCTACCGATTGGATGAACGGCCGACGCACGCCCAATGCCGACCTCTCCTTGCAAGGCACCATCACTGGTATCACGCTCGGCACCTCAGCCCCACGCATTTTCCGTGCATTGGTCGAGGCCACAGCGTTTGGCACCAAGGCCATCATCGACCATTTCCTCAACTATGGTGTACGCATCGACAATGTCATCGGCATCGGTGGCATAGCGTTGAAGTCTCCGTTTGTGATGCAGACCCTGAGCGACGTGCTGAACATGCCCATCAAGGTATGCAACACCGAATATGCCTGCACCCTCGGAGCCGCCATGTTTGCCGCTACCGCCGCAGGTGTGTACGATAAGGTCGAGGATGCCATCACGGCCATGAACTCCGGCTATGCCAAGGAGTATCTCCCCAATACCGAAAATGCCGACACCTACGCCAAGATTTACCAGCGGTATATCAAGGTAGGAGAATTTTCAGAGAAAGGAATGTTTTAATTAATTGAAATTATAAAAGAATACGATTATGAATATCGAGGCTAAATCAATCATCGAATCAGGTAAGGCCATTCTCGGTATCGAGTTTGGTTCAACCCGCATCAAGGCGGTGCTGATTGATGAAGAGAACAGACCCATTGCCCAAGGAAGCCACACGTGGGAAAACCAGCTTGTCGACGGCCTTTGGACATACAGTGTAGAAGCCATCTGGTATGGTTTGCAAGATTGCTACGCCGACCTTCGCAAGAATGTCAACGAGCTGTACGACACTGAAATCGAGACCCTGGCCGCCATCGGCGTCAGCGCCATGATGCACGGTTATATGGCATTCAACAAAGAGGAGAAAATCCTCGTGCCCTTCCGCACATGGAGAAACACCAACACCGGCGAGGCCGCAGCAGCCCTCTCCGAGTTGTTTGTCTACAATATCCCCTTGCGTTGGAGCATCTCACACCTCTATCAGGCCATCCTCAACAATGAGGAGCATGTCAACCAGATTGACTTCCTCACCACCTTGGCCGGATACATCCATTGGCAGATTACCGGCAAGCGCGTGTTGGGCGTAGGCGATGCATCGGGTATGATACCTGTCGACCCCACTACCAAGACCTACTCTGCCGAGATGGTCAGCAAGTTCGACAACCTGATTGCCCCCAAGGGTTTCGGTTGGAAGCTCCTCGACATCCTTCCCGAAGTGCTCGTTGCCGGTGAGAATGCAGGCTTCCTCACCCCCGAGGGTGCCAAGAAACTCGACGTGTCTGGCCACCTGAAGCCCGGTGTGCCCGTGTGTCCTCCCGAAGGCGATGCTGGCACTGGCATGGTAGCCACCAATGCCGTAAAGCAACGCACGGGTAATGTCTCTGCCGGTACATCATCCTTCTCGATGATTGTGTTGGAGAAGGACCTCTCCAAGCCCTACGAGATGATTGACATGGTGACCACCCCCGACGGTAGCCTTGTGGCTATGGTGCATTGCAACAACTGTACTTCCGACCTCAACGCTTGGGTCAACCTCTTCAAGGAGTATCAGGAGTTGTTGGGTATCCCCGTGGATATGAACGAAGTGTATGGCAAGCTCTACAACAACGCCCTCAAGGGCAACCCCGATTGTGGCGGCCTTGTCTCATACAACTACATCTCCGGCGAGCCCGTCACCGGTTTGGCCGAGGGTCGTCCCCTCTTCGTCCGTTCAGCTGGCGACAAGTTCAATCTTGCCAACTTCATGCGTGCCCATCTCCACGCCTCAGTAGGTGTGCTCAAGATTGGTAACGACATCCTCTTCAACGAAGAGAAGATCAAGGTCGACCGCATCACCGGCCACGGAGGTCTCTTCAAGACCGCAGGCGTAGGTCAGCGCATCCTTGCCGCCGCCATCAACTCGCCCATCTCAGTGATGGAGACCGCTGGCGAAGGTGGCCCGTGGGGTATGGCCCTGTTGGCCTCCTATCTGGTGAACAACCCCAAGGGATTGCCCCTCGACGAGTATCTCGACCGCGTAGTCTTTGCCGGCAACACCGGTGTCGAAATCGCCCCCACCCCCGAGGATGTGGAAGGTTTCAACAAGTACATCGAGAACTACAAGGCATGTCTCGGCATCGAGCAGGCAGCCGTTGCTTGCAAGAAATAAAGGCATGTACAACTTACCATGTACAATGTACAAAGTAAAGCACACGCGATATGTAGGAGCTTGCAGATGGTAAAGGACAAAATAAGATGGAATCTAATGAATTATAATTAATAATAGTAATTTGTAATTAAAAATTATGAACGACATTAAAGTATTGAATCATGCAGCCGACAACATCCGTATCTTGGCTGCCGCTTCTGTAGAGAAGGCAAAGTCAGGTCACCCCGGTGGTGCTATGGGTGGTGCCGACTTCATCAACGTGCTCTACTCTGAGTACCTCAACTACGACCCCGAAAACCCCACATGGGCAGGTCGCGACCGTTTCTTCCTCGACCCCGGTCACATGGCTCCTATGCTCTATGCACAGTTGGCCCTCATCGGCAAGTTCAGCTTGGACGAGATTGCCCAGCTCCGTCAATGGGGTTCACCCACTACCGGCCATCCCGAGTTCGAGATTGCCCGTGGTATCGAAAACACCTCAGGTCCCCTCGGTCAGGGTCACACCTTTGCCGTAGGTGCCGCCATCGCCGCCAAGTTCTTGGCAGCCCATACTGGCAACCCTACTTTCGCTAAGGAGACCATCTACGCCTACATCTCTGACGGTGGCGTACAGGAAGAGATTTCACAAGGTGCTGCCCGCGTAGCCGGTGTATTGGGTTTGGACAACCTCATCATGTTCTACGACTCTAACGACATCCAGCTCTCTACCGAGACAGCCGAGGTTATGAACGAGGACACAGCTGCCAAGTACCGCGCACTCGGTTGGGAAGTATTCGAAATCAACGGTAACGATGCAGCCGAAATCCGCAAGGCCATCGAAGCAGCCAAGGCCGTCAAAGGCAAGCCCGCCCTCATCATCGGTAAGTGTATCATGGGTAAGGGTGCGTTGAAGGCCGACGGTACTTCATACGAGCGCAATTGCAAGACCCACGGTGCCCCCCTCGGTGGCGATGCATTCACCAACACCGTGAAGAACCTCGGTGGCGACCCCGAGAATCCTTTCCAAATCTTCGACGACGTGAAGGAGCTCTATGCCCGTCGTGCCGAAGAGTTGAAGGCCATCTGCGCCGCCCGTTATGCCGAAGAGGCCGAGTGGGCTGCTGCCAACCCCGAAAAGGCAGCTGCACAAGCCGACTGGTTTGCCAACAAGGCTCCCCAAATCGACTGGAGCAAGGTTGAGCAGAAGGCTAACGATGCTACCCGTAATGCCTCTGCCGCATGTCTCAGCGCCCTCGCCGAGCAGGTGCCCAACATGATTTGCGCCTCTGCCGACCTCTCTAACTCCGACAAGACCGACGGTTTCTTGAAGAAGACCAAGGCCCTTGCCAAAGGCGACTTCAGCGGAGCCTTCTTCCAGGCAGGTGTTGCCGAGTTGACTATGGCCTGCTGCTGCATCGGTATGGCCCTCCACGGAGGTGTTATCCCCGCTTGCGGTACCTTCTTCGTATTCTCTGACTACATGAAGCCCGCCGTACGTATGGCCGCCTTGATGGAGTTGCCCGTCAAGTTCATCTGGACACACGATGCCTTCCGCGTAGGCGAAGACGGTCCTACCCACGAGCCCGTTGAACAAGAGGCACAGATTCGCCTGATGGAGAAGTTGAAGGACCACAAGGGTCACAACTCAACCCTCGTTCTCCGTCCCGCCGATGCCAAGGAGACCACTGAGGCTTGGGCTTTGGCAATGGCCAACACCGCCACTCCTACCGCCCTCATCCTCAGCCGTCAGAACATTGCCGACCTGCCCGCAGGCAACGACTATGCTCAGGCAGCCAAGGGTGCTTACATCGTAGCCGGTTCTGATGCCGATGCCGATGTCATCCTCGTAGCCTCAGGTTCAGAGGTGTCAACCCTCGTAGCCGGTGCCGAGTTGCTCCGCAAGGACGGTGTCAAGTGCTCTATCGTGAGCGTACCCTCTGAAGGCCTCTTCCGCAACCAGTGCCCCGAATACCAGGCACAGGTATTGCCCGCAGGCGTAAAGAAGTTCGGTCTCACCGCCGGTCTTCCCGTCAACCTCCAGGGTCTTGTACCCGCTCACGAAGGCAAGGTATGGGGTCTTGAGAGTTTCGGATTCTCAGCTCCTTACAAGGTGCTCGACGAAAAGTTGGGCTTCACCGCCGAGAATGTATATAATCAAGTAAAAGCAATGTTGTAATCTTAATTTGCCAATGTGACTAATGTGCTATTAAATGTGCCAATGTGGATTAATGTGCTAATATGCCAATGCCCATGCGGCACTATACATCAGCATATTGACACATTAATAGCACATTAGCACATTTGACAAATTAGCAAATTTAATGGAATTATGGAAAAAATAGCTATCTGCTGCGACCACGCAGGTTATGAATTGAAGAAGTATGTCCTCCAATGGTTAGAGGAGAACGGTTATGAATACAACGATTTCGGTAGTTACTCACCAGAGAGTGTCGACTACGCCGATGTAGCTCACCCCATGGCATCCGCCATCGAGGCAGGTGAATACGAACGCGGTATCGCCATCTGTGGTAGCGGCAACGGTATCAGCATGACGCTGAACAAGCACCAAGGCATCCGTGCAGCCCTCTGCTGGTGTCCCGAGATTGCCGAGTTGGGTCGTCAGCACAACAATGCCAACGTACTCGTTATGCCCGGTCGTTTCGTAACCAACACCGTAGCCGACAGAATCCTGAAGAAGTTCTTCAAGACTCCGTTCGAAGGTGGTCGTCACGCACGCCGCATCGAAAAGATTCCGTGCTGCTGATAAGGTCAGCAATCAAATTCAATCAAAGAAGGGGCATGTCCGTAATATATCAGACAATGCCCCTTTTTCATGATTCAACAATGTTTTCAGCAGATATTTGATTGGCATACAGAGGTTCATTCCCTATCTTCCGTAATTCCCCTCGACAGGTACGTACACCGGATTGCGTTGCAAAGATATATTCTTCAGCTTTCCTGCCTCCACCAACTGGCGGATAATGCGTCCGGCCGTCGATTGTGTCTGTTGGCACAGGAACTGGAATCCGCGCCTCGTCAGGATTTCATGCGAGGCAAAATACTCCGTCAGCCGTTCATCAATCTGCTCCATCGTCAGCGGAAGCGAATGCCGGCTTATGCGCGAGCGCTGCACCTTCGCCACCTTCATCTTCTTCTTCAGCTCAGCATCGGCTCTGAACGACACCGACTTGAACGCCACACCCGCACGCTTCATCCCCTCTTCATCCACCACCTCCCTGCCACACTTCAGATTCACCTGAAAATAACCTATGTCCTCCAGAAACACCTTGCTCCCCTCGCCCAAGTGCCTTGCCAACTTGTCGGCCAATGCTACCAGCACTGCCTTCACATCGGCCTTGGTCAGCGAGCTCTCCTCCTGAATCTCCTGCGCCAACTGGTCCGTACTCACCTTGTTGAAGCCCACCACGCGGGCATGAAACGTCCTCTTTCCGTCCTTCCGCGGATTAGGACTCTCGTAAAATTCGTAATTGATAGCCATCGCTTTATCCTTATAAGTTTACAGCTACAAATATACAACTTTATCCCATAAAATCCAACACTTTTCACCCTTTTCACATTTGTGAACAGATTTGACCACACCTGTGAGCAAGTTTAATCACAAATGTAAGCAGATTTATTCACAATTGTGATAAGGTTATAAGAATAGGAATTTTAAGAGAACAACAGATACTTGATTGCATCCATGAATTAGGCAAGATTTATCTTGAAGTAGCTTTCGCTTCATAAACGTATT
>JAFWYQ010000034.1 GCA_017517605.1 Bacteroidaceae bacterium | reverse complement strand
TTTTATTGGAACACAGAGACACGGAGACACAGAGATTATATATCAGTGACGAGCTACAAGCTACGAGTACTGACTGATAACTTGTAGCTTGAATTTGTCTCCTGTAAAGTAAAAAAACTCTGTGTTTTTGTGTCTCTGTGTTCTAAATAAAAATCGTAGCTGATAACTTATAGCTTGAGTGTCTCTATGTTCCAACGAAAAGAGGCACAACCGGGTTTTCGAACTGACCCGAGTTTACACTTTCCCCTCGTCGGCATAGCTGTAGAAGCGGCCATCGGTGACAATGACATGATCCATCAGACGGATGTTCATCACTTCGCAAGCCTGACGAAGACGGTCGGTCAACAAATCGTCGTGCCGACTGGGACGAGTACTGCCCGACGGATGGTTGTGACAAAGGACAATGGAAGTGGCCCGTCCCAAAAGAGCTTCGCGTAACACCAGACGCACATCGGCCACCACTTCGGTAATGCCACCCGTGGCCACCCGACGGGCATCCATCAGTTTGCAGGCATTATTGAGCAACATCACCCAAAACTCCTCTATGGGAAGGTCGGCCAATTTGGAGTGGAAGTAATCATAAATGTCGCGCGAGGTGAGTATGACTCTACGTTCCTCCACCTCGGCCAACTTACGTCGACGGCCCAACTCGCAGGCGGCCATCACCGTCACGGCCTTGGCTGGACCTATGCCCTTGAACTCGCAAAGCTGCTCCAAGGAGAGTTTACCCAACTCGTTCAAACTATTTCCACAAGCAGCCAATACGCGACGCATCAGGGATACAGCCGTCTCCTCCGAACTGCCCGAGCCAATAAGGATGGCCAGCAATTCGGCATCAGTAAGTACCGAAGCACCGTGAGCCATCATCTTCTCACGCGGACGGTCTTCTTCAGCCCATTGGTTGATATTGAGTTTTTCGGTAGACATGTTTTTATTCTAACTCGACTTTAGTTCGGACATAAGCCCTCATCTGTGTCACTGTTGCAAGCTCAACTTGCTGGAGTATAGGAGTGTAGGAGTGATGCTTCGTTTAGAAGTGTAGACAAATGTACTGCTTGCGTGGTGTATTCGTTCTCGCCTTCTGTAGGGACATCCCTTGTGGGTGCCCAATCATTTTGGCTTTGCCCGTTTCATTCGGATAACCACAAGGGGTACCCCTACGGCTTGCATCATTGTCTATACTATTGGCTACACTCCTCTATAATTTATGCTCTCTTCAACGTGCGATAACCATACACGGTTACTACCGCGAAGCAAGCAAGCGGAAGAACAAACGATACGTTCACGGCAGGCATACCCAAAAGAACCTGTTGGTCGATAAGCATACCCTGCAACGGTGGCATCAAAGCACCACCCACGATAGCCATCACCAAGAAAGCGGCACCCAATTTGGTATCCTGCACATCCACATTCTCCAATGCAATACCGTATATGGAGGGGAACATGATGGACATGAACAAACTGATGAGTACCAAGCTATAAAGTCCACACATGCCGTCAATGAAGATGGTGCCTGTAGTGCATATCAATGCACCTATACCAAAATAGGTAAGCAGCTGGCGGGAGCTGACATACCGCATGATGAATGTACCCAAGAATCGGCCACCCAAGTTCAACGACATGGCCACAATGTTATAAACCTGAGCCGTTGCTTTGTCCAACCCAAGGCGCTCGGCATACTGGATGATGAATGTCCACACCATAATCTGAGCACCTACATAGCACATTTGCGAAAATACGCCTTCGCGATAGATGGTATTGTTCCACAAGTTGGAAAGCGTCTGCTTGACACTGTGCTCCTCTCCGGCAGCAATCTTCTCGTCCTCGCGCACTCGCGGCATTTTTGCCAACGCGATAATCACAAACACACAAAGCACTACCAATCCGATAGCCACGTAGGGGTCGCGTATCACGGCCAAATCGTGTGTCAGGATAGTAGCTTTCTCTGATTCGGCAAGCGTGTGATAAATAATCTCGCCTGCATCGTTGCGTCTGTCAGAAATCAAGTTGGGAAGCACCAAGAATGAGGCTACCGCCATACCACTGAGCGAACCAACGGGATTAAAGGCCTGTGCCATATTGAGGCGGCGTGTAGAGGTCTCCTTGTCTCCTAACGAAAGGATATAGGGATTGGCCGTTGTCTCAAGAAATGCCAAACCGAAGGTGAGGATATACAGAGAGGTACAGAAGAATGCAAAACTCTGGTACGAAGAGGCAGGGATGACAAGGAAAGCTCCTACGGCATACAGCCCAAGGCCAAGCAACACTCCGCTCTTATAACTGTATTTACGGATAAACAAGGCGGCAGGAACGGCCATCGTAGCATAACCGCCATAGAATGCAAACTGAATCAACGAAGCCTTAGCAGCTGATAACTCCATTACCGTTTGGAAAGCGGCTACCATGGGATTGGTCACATCGTTGGCAAATCCCCATAACGCAAACAGCGAGGTGATGAGGATGAAACTTAACAGGTACTTCTTGGGTACCAAGGGCTTTTTTTCTTTCATAGCTTTATCTGTTTTAGATTAATATTCTTTTTCTTAACTGATGTCCGACCAATTGATACTGCTCTTGCGCATCTGCCTTAAGCGTGCCCACATCATTGCGTGATGTGGAGCGGTTCCGTCGGGGTCTTTCTCTACCACTTCGCGGGCAATTTCGCGGACATGTTGGAGCAACTGGGCATCGCGGGTGATGTTGGCGATACGCAGGTCAAAAGCCACACCACTCTGCTGGGTTCCCTCCAAATCACCAGGACCACGTAGCTTGAGGTCGGCTTCGGCAATCTCGAACCCGTCGTTGGTCTGCACCATAATGTCAATACGCTTGCGGGTGTCTTCGGAAAGTTTGTAACCGGTGACAAGGATGCAATAGGACTGGTCGGCTCCGCGTCCCACACGTCCTCGAAGCTGATGAAGCTGGGAAAGGCCGAAGCGATCGGCATTCTCAATGACCATCACCGAGGCATTGGGCACATTCACACCTACCTCTATCACGGTGGTAGCCACCATAATCTGTGTCTCGCCCGTGACGAAGCGTTGCATTTCGGCATCCTTTTCGGCGGGTTTCATTTGTCCGTGCACTTTGCAAACCTTGTATTCGGGGAAGACTTCGCAGATAGTTTGATAACCATCCTCCAAATTCTTCAAGTCCATCTTCTCGCTCTCCTTGATGAGGGGATAGACGATATACACCTGACGCCCCTCCTGAATCTGCCGTCGGATGTCGGCATAGAGCGAAGCGCGACGGTTATCAAACTGATGTACGGTGCGGATAGGCTTACGTCCCGGAGGCAATTCGTCTATAATGGAGACATCCAAATCGCCATACAGAGTCATGGCCAACGTACGGGGAATGGGTGTAGCGGTCATTACCAACACATGGGGAGGAGTGGAGTTCTTTTGCCACAACCGAGCACGCTGGGCCACGCCAAAACGGTGCTGTTCGTCAATAATGGCCATTCCCAATCGGGCAAAAGATACCGTATCTTCCAACACGGCATGGGTACCGATGAGGATATGCACCTCACCTGTAAGCACTCCGTTCAAAATCTCTGTACGACGCTTGCCCTTGATGCTTCCCGTAAGCAACTCCACACGCACATTCATGCCGTAAAGCATACGGGTAATGGTCTCGTAGTGTTGGGAGGCAAGGATTTCCGTAGGTGCCATCATACAAGTCTGGAAACCGTTGTCGATAGCAATAAGCATCGACATCAAAGCTACCAATGTCTTGCCGCTTCCCACATCGCCTTGCAACAGACGGTTCATCTGACGGCCACATCCCATATCCTTGCGTATCTCCTTAATGACACGCTTTTGTGCACCTGTCAATTCAAAAGGCAGGTTTTGGGAGTAGAAGGTGTTGAACACCTCACCCACCCGACTGAAGACAAAGCCTTGATAGCGTTGCTGGCGCTCCTTCATATAGCGAAGGATATTGAGTTGCACAAAGAAAAGTTCCTCGAACTTCAATCGGAATTGTGCCCGACGCAAATCTTCGGGATTCTTAGGGAAGTGGATGTTCATCAGGGCCTCGGTAAGAGAGACCAGATGATTTTTTTCGATGATGTAATCGGGAAGAGTCTCGGGCAAAGGCTCTTTGATGAGGTCGCGCAGATTGGTCACCAACTTTTCGATGGCGCGTGAATTCAGACTTCCACGCTTCATCCGATCAGTGGTGTTGTAATAGGGTTGCAACCCCATGTTGGAGAGCACCAATTCGTCGGCAGGGTCGATGTCGGGATGCGCGATGTTCACCCGTCCACCAAAGACAGTAGGTTTGCCGAAGACAATGTAGGGGGTACGTACTTTATATTTCCCCGTCACATACTTTTGCCCTTGAAACCACACGAGGTCTACTACGCCCGTACCGTCGCTGAAATGGGCGACCAAGCGTTTGCGATAGCCTTCACCCGTCTCTTCAAAACTGAGAATCTGTCCACGAAGCTGGATGTAGGGCATGTTGCCGTCTATCTCGTGCACATAATAGAGGCGGCTACGGTCAATGTATTTATAGGGGAAATAATATAAGAGGTCGTGCAACGAACGGATGCCAAGTTCCTTCTCCAGCACAGAAGCCCGTTGGGGTCCTACGCCGGGGAGGTATTTGATATCGCGGGTTGCAAGGTCGAACATAATCTTAATTCATTTACCAATGTTCAAAGCCGTATGGTCATTAGCACATTGACATATTGACACATTATCATATTAGCACATTGGCATATTAGCACATTGGCATATTAGCACATTGGCATATTAGCACATTGGCACATTAGCACATTGGCACATTACTTACTCATCGCTTCGGCCACCACAAGGTCGAAAGGCGTAGTTATCTTGATATTCTCACGGTTGCCTTGTACGAGAGTCACCTCGTGGCCAAGGGATTCCACAACAGATGCATCGTCAGTAAAGGCAGGGATGTAGGGTTGGGCGTATGCCTCCTTGAGCAAACTCAGCGTGAACACTTGCGGAGTCTGCACCAGCTTATAATCATCGCGACTGACGGTAGTGCTCCGTCCGTCACCCTCCAGATGGCGCACCGTCTCCACCACATCTGTCACGGGCACTACGGCTTGCGTCCGTGCGGCCTCAACATAACAACGACCAATCACCTCAGCACTGACAAAGGGACGTACACCATCGTGCACCGCCACCAACGCCTCTTCATTAGCAGGGATGGTATCCAAACCGCTCTTGACGGAGTGGAAGCGTGTCTCTCCTCCATTGGCCAATCGGTAAGGCAATGTGAAGGAGTATTCTTCGCAAAGTGTTTTCCAATACTCCTGCTGGGCGACGGGGAGCACCAACACAATCTGTATCTGCTCATCATAGGCATAAAAGGCCTCTATGGTGCGCATCAATACGGGCTTTCCTCCCACAGGGATAAATTGCTTGGGCACTTCACCTCCCATGCGGAGTCCCTTTCCACCGGCTACAATAATGACGTATTTCTTCATTTCTTTAAGTAACGACATATTAGGCATCAGCGACCAATTGTATGCGCCATTCGCATCATAATTTGCCGACCAAACTCCGTGATAAGTAGATCTTAATTCTTGAATCATGAATTAGAATTATCAGTTACAAGCTTACAAGTGACGAGTATTTACTGACAACTTGTAGCTCGTAACTCGTCACTTATTCATTATACAGCATTCCTTTCTTCACCTCATCGACAACCTCCTTGCCCACAAGCACTTCGGCAATTGCGTACGCAAAGGGAAGTACGGCCGCAGGGCCTTTGCCGGTGATAATGAGGTCTTCCACCTCCACGGGAGCTGCGGTGTATTCGGCACCTATCAACTCGCCTTCAAAACCTGGATAGCAGGTAGCCTTCTTTCCCTCGAGCAAGCCTACTCGGCCAAGCACCATAGGAGCAGCACAGATAGCGGCCAGCCATCTGTCGGCCAACGATTGGGCCTGAACCAAGGCACACAATCCCGAGTGTCTGACCATATTGGCCGCACCGGGCATTCCTCCAGGGAGCACCATCATGTCGGCAATGGTATAATCGCAATCGGCAAACATCGCATCAGCCTCGACGGGTATTCCGTGTGCACCAGTCACTTTGGTTTCCATCGTAAGAGAGACGGTTGTCACCTTCACACCTGCACGGCGCAATACATCTACGGTTGCCAAGGCTTCAATCTCTTCGAAGCCATTGGCCAGGAATACATACACGTTTTTCATGTTCGTATTTATAAATTTTCAGCTACAAGCTACAAGTGACAAGTCTGTTGTTAATTACTATCCACTTGTGGCTGGCAGCTCGTTACTATTTCAATTTAAAGTAATAAGTTATCGTACCACTTTGGTTATTCACGCTATTCACTGCGTTGAAGCGGGCTTTGCGGGCGGCATCGAGAGCAGCTTTACGAAGCGTGGCATTCACCGTGTTGGTGCGACGATGAATATCGGCACTCACCACTTGTCCGGCAGGATTCACAATGATGGTGACCACCACACGACCTTCGTCCTGTACATTATATTCAGGACGGGGCAAGCCACCCTCGCCCAACGTACGTCCGTTAAGGTCAAAAGAGCCATATCCACCCACGCCTGTCGGCTTTCCCGTTTCGCTATTTCCTTCGGTGGAGCCTTGGATGCCTTTGCCTGTTTCTGCTTCACCACGATTTTCCATGCTATTGCCTTTACCAAAAGCACCGGCAATGCTACGTGCCGCGGCTTCGGCGGCAGCACGTTCGGCTTCGGCACGGAGTTCTGCCTCCGTCTTTTCCTTAGGTCGTTCAGGAGCTGGTTGTTCGGAGGGTTGCGAAGGGGTCACTTTTTCCTCCTTCTTCTCCTCCTTCTTTGGCTCGATGGCTATGGTTTCCTCCATATCCTGCGAGAGGATTTCTTCCCCCGTGGGAGAAAAATTATTTTCAGGTTGGGAAGAAATTTCTTGTGGGATAGGCTGTATGTCCACCTCAGTCATTTCGAATTTGTCGCCATCGCCTTGCGCCAGCAATTCAGTACCCAAAAGGACGGGCACACCACTCTCTGCCTGCGGTACGGATGCCCGGATAAAGAGCAGCCAAAGGAGCAGGAAGACAATGCCGTGCACGATGAGCGTGCCAAGCAAACCTACCAGTTTTTCTTTACGATGTTCGTTGTCCATGTTTGTTAGTTTTTAGCTACGAGCTACAAGTTTACGAGTAAGCCATGTGGTACTGAACAAATAACTCGTCACTAATTGCTATTTCTCCGGTCGGCGTGTAGCCAGCACCATCTTGAATTGGTTTTCGTTAGCGATATTCAACACCTTCACTATTTCGCGATAGGGGATGGTTTCGTCGGCATAAAGGGCCACATACATCTCCGGCTCCTTGGTGGCGCAATCCTGCAAGAAGGCAGGCAACTCTTCCCACAAGACGGGCATTTCGTCCTCGTTACCAAAAGCCACGTAGCAATTCAATTGCTTGTCGATGATGACACGGGTGAGCGGTTTGGCCGATGTCTGTTGGCTTCCTTGTGGAAGAAGCACCTTGATGGCATTGGGCGACACCATGGTGGAGGTAATCATGAAGAATATCAACAACAAGAAGATGATATCCGTCATGGAAGCCATGCTGAACTCGGGCTTTATCTTTGTTCTTCGTTTAAGTGCCATAGTTTTCAAGTTGACGAGTTGACAAGTTGACGAGTTGACGAGGTTTCAGGTCAAATGACCTTGTATCTTGTCAACTTGTATCTTGTCAACTGATTCTTAATTTGCAAAATCCATAAAGGCCAATGTCTTAGCCTCCATCTCGTTCACGATATTGTCTACCTTACCCACCAGATAGTTGTAGGCAAACATGGCGGCGATACCCACGATAAGACCTCCCACAGTGGTAATCATAGCTTGATAGATACCGCTCGAAAGCAGGGTGATGTCGATGTTGTTTCCCGCATTGGCCATCTCCCAAAAAGCCTGCACCATACCGGTTACGGTACCCAAGAAACCAATCATGGGGGCACCACTGGCGATGGTGGCCATCACGGGCAAGTGGCGTTCGAGTTTGGCCACCTCCAGGTTTCCTGCATTCTCGATAGCGGCCTGCACATCGGTGGTCGAGCGTCCCAGACGGCTGATACCCTTCTCAATCATGCGGGCCGAGGGGCTGTTGGTCATACGGCAATAGTTGATGGCCGACTTGATGTCGCCCGTGTGCACATAGTCACGGATACGCTCCATAAAGAGAGGATCGTCCTTGCCCGCCTTACGCAAGGCTGCCAAGCGTTCAAAGAAGATGTAGAAGCATACGATGGACAACAGAGCCAGCACGCCCATTATCCACCCGCCCTTGAGGGCCATATCCCACAGACTCATCTCTGCCACGGCAGTTTCCGTCATCACTTCGGTGACCATCTCTTCACCGGCTTGTATGGCTACATCCTGAGCCATCAGTAGTGTTGTCAACATATTCATAAAGTATTTACAATTACAAATTTACAAAATATACAATCTACTCCTTAAGAAAGGCATTTCTTATATTCCTCTATAGTAGTTTTCAATCCCATATAGAGCGCATCACAGATGAGAGCATGGCCGATGCTTGCCTCGTCAATCCAAGGAATATTGTCGTGCAGGTATTGCAGATTCTCCAAACTGAGGTCGTGCCCTACATTCAAGCCCAATCCCAACGAGCGGGCCACACGGGCCGCCTCGACAAAAGGAGCAATGGCCGCTTCGCGATTCGTGGGATACCCCGACGCATACGGCTCAGTATAAAGTTCCACACGGTCGCTTCCAATCTTGGCCGCTTGCTCGATAAAGAGTGGGTCGGTTCCCACGAAGAGGGAGGTCCGCACACCGGCATTCTTGAACTCACCCACCACATCGGTAAGGAAGTTGCGATGCGCCACCGTGTCCCATCCGGCATTGGAGGTTATCTGGTCGGGAGCATCGGGCACCAATGTCACCTGATGGGGTTTCACCTTCAGCACCAGGTCGATGAACTCCTTGGAGGGATAGCCCTCGATGTTGAACTCCGTACGAATCAACGGACGCAGATTCACCACATCGGCATAGCGGATATGGCGCTCGTCGGGACGAGGATGCACCGTAATGCCATCCGCGCCGAACGATTCGCAATCCTGGGCAACCTGCAAAATATCGGGATTATTACCACCACGAGCGTTACGGATGGTGGCAACCTTATTGATGTTTACACTTAACTTGGTCATTTTCTTGTTCAATTAAAAAAAAAATCGCATTTTTGCGCCCAAATAAGGTGAGTACTACAAATTCTCACCTTTAGATGTTGCAAAAATAACACAACTTCGTGAATTAGCATACATCTTATGGCAAAAAGATAAAGAATTTTAATAAACATACAACGTGAAGGATATGACATTCGCCCTTTTCGGTAACACTTACCAAGCTAAAAAGTCGGCACATGCCGAACATCTGATACACCTGATACAGGAATACGGAGGAAAAGTTTACATTGCAGAAGACTTTTACCACTTCCTGACACACGAGCAGAAGATGGACATCCGGCACGATGGCCTCATTGCCGACGGTGACGATTTTACCGCCGACATGGCTATCAGCATCGGTGGCGACGGCACCTTCTTACGTACGGCTAGCCGCATCGGCCATCGGGGTATTCCTATTTTGGGAGTCAACACCGGACGGTTGGGGTTCATGACCGACGTACGCCCCGAAGAGATTGATGCTGCCGTGCGCGACATCTTCGACCAGCAATATCAGGTGGAAGAGCGGGCCACCCTGCACGTAACCGCCGAAGGCGAGAAACTCAGCAACTACCCCTTTGCCTTGAACGAAATCGCCGTACTCAAACGCGACACCTCGTCGATGATTGGCATACGCACAAGCGTAAGCGGACACTATCTGACCACCTACCAAGCCGACGGACTGGTCATCTCCACCCCCACCGGCTCCACCGCCTATTCGCTCAGCGTAGGAGGCCCCATCATGGTGCCCCACACAGGCACTATCGCCATCACACCCGTTGCCCCTCATAGCCTCAACGTGCGTCCCATCGTAGTGCGCGACGATTGGGAAATCACCTTAGAGGTAAGCAGCCGTAGCCACAACTTCCTCATTGCCATCGACGGACGCAGCGAAACCTGCCACGAGAAGACACGCATCACCATCCGCCGTGCCCCCTTCAACATCCGTGTAGTAAAGCGCAACGGCTACCAACTCTTCCACACCCTCCGCGAAAAAATGATGTGGGGAGCTGATGCAAGGGAGTGATTGGTGGGGATGCTCCGTCCATTCACATTGCATACACACGAATAGACGGAATCTGACAGTTATAGGGAAGGAGTAGTGTTCTTTGCTTCAATCAACAACTCGTCCACCAAATAACCATCACTCATGCAATGCATATCGGCAACCCCTTCATTGATAAGCTGGTAAGTTTCAGAGTTATAGAAGAAAGACAAAGCATCTTCTAACGACAGATTCATTTGCTTTGCAAATTCTGCAACAATGCGGGCATACTTCATTTGCAGTATAGTTCTGTTGGCTTCCATGGGATCAATCTATTTTTTCTGCTTTAATAAAATGAAGGTGACGGTCAAGCATATCGCCATTCAGTATGCATAATTGGTGATTAGGCTTTGTATATTTCAATTTTCCCAAAGCTTCTTCTTTCGTTATGACACCTGAAAAATAAAGGTCAATCGTATTGAATACTTTGTCATCTGCAATACCACCAGATACGGCATCATAAGACTCCTTATTCATTCGTCCGTTTCTGCACGAGGAGACATAATCGAGCCATTCTTCATCATAGGCAGAAAAACTCTTAATGACAAAATCAGGCGTTTCATTATCCAACTCATATTCATTGATATATGCCGTTTTTCCTCTGCGCGTAAAGCGCTCTGCATATTGTTCTGCTTGCTCACGGATAAGAGTCAGATAAAAGCCTTTCCCAAAATCGAGTTTATCTCGTGAATGCAAGACATCCGGCTTTTGAATAATAACAGTTGAAGCATGGTATAGTTTCATGCAAATGCTCCTTTCTCTTTCAACACTTCGGTCAATTCATCCACCAAATAGTCTTTACTGAACGTATGCAAAACATCATAACAAGGGAGAATATACCCATTCAGCACTCCAGTAGAGCGCAACAGGTCATATACTTGTGCTGCACTTTTATGGAGTGCATCCGACAAACAACCAACACAATAGATGACAAAATCCAACTGTTCAATCTTCATATCATTGTTTTTACTGTTTCAAAGATGGTTTGCACATTCTTTCCGCAAAAATACTTATTACTTTTCAATCGTGCAATGAATCTTATACTTTTTTGCGTTTTTAAAGTTTTTTCCTGCCTACCTGCATCACGCAACGGAAAAACAATAGGAATGATAATCCTCCAGTCGGAAGAATACCAATCTTACAAAGGAATGATTACCATTCTTCTGAACTATTAACTCCGCTCGCGAACCGAACAAACACGGTTCGCGAGCGGAGTTAACAGTTTAGGAAGTCCTACTCTTCATTTATCTTATCCACAATTCTTTCCAGATAGTCTTTCAGGTTTTGGAAGAAACTGGTCTTTTCAGTTACAAGGTTGTCCGATGAATCTTTAACAGGTTCATCAGCGGGTATTTCCACCTCTTTTGGCTCTGAAGTATGGGGCTCAAGAGAGGCATTTTTCTTACCTTTTCCGTAGTAAGTCTCCAATTGTTGGTTAAACTTCTCGTCCTCCATTAGGGTTGAATTGTTTGATTTCTCTTTTTCATCCAATCCCGAAGCAATGATAGCCACCTTTACATTTTCACCCAATGAATTGTCCCGATAAAGTCCCCACAACACCTCCACGTCTTGGGTAAAATCTTCCATCAGTTGGTTTATTTCGCCCAATTCACGAATGCCCACAGGCTTTTCGTCACACGAATAGATGATATAGAGTAATTTCTCGGCTCTCTCCACATGCATATTGCTCAACAATGGAGAATCCAACGCCTGCATAAAAGCCTTTTCTATGCGATGTTCACCCGAGGCTTCACCTACGGCAATCAAACAGGTTCCTCCATTCTTCATAACCGTCTGTACATCGCGAAAGTCTCTGTTGATAATACCTTTCACCGTAATGATTTCAGCGATGCTTTTGGTCGATATGGTCAGAATGTCATCCGCTTTAGCCAGCGCCTCCACCGTATCCATCATTTCATCACCATACAAGTCTATCAGCCGTTCGTTGTTGATGACGAGCAGAGCATCCACATTCTTTCTCATCTCCTCTACTCCCTGCAATGCCTTCTTGATGCGGAGTTTTCCTTCAAACCGGAAGGGAATGGTCACAATACCCACAGTCAATATGCCACGCTCTTTGGCCACACGGGCAATCACAGGTCCGGCTCCAGTGCCCGTACCTCCACCCATACCAGCCGTGATGAATACCATCTGGGTATCATCTTGGAAGAGCTTTTCAATCTTTGCCAAGTCCTCTTCCGCATCCTGCTTTCCTTTTTCCGGATGTCCGCCAGTACCTAAGCCCGATTCACCAAGTTGCACTCTCACGGGCACTTCACATTTTGCCAATGCCTGACTGTCAGTGTTACACACCGCAAAAGCCACATTGCAAATGCCCCGTTTGTACATGTTGGTCACAGCGTTACCTCCACCACCGCCGACACCTATCACCTTGATGATATTCTCCGTCTTGTCTTTAGGCAAGTTGAATCCCAAAGGAATCTCTGTTGATATTTCGTTATTCATAAGTTTTTCAAATTGGCATACAAAGGTAGATAAATCAGTTCAAATTACCAAGCGAATGAGTTCGTCAAATGATGCTGATGAACAGAACGCTTACCATGAACCCGTTCCGATTACAGCCCTATTCGTTCCTTTCTCTATTGTAATGCTGAACATGATGTCTGCTTCGTCATTCTCTCCTTCCGGTGCGGGAATACCATTTCCCCACATGGTAGAAAAACTGTATCTGCCAGTGTCTTTACTCTTGCTCCACACCTTCTTTTCTACCAGACTATCCAATGTTGCATAGAAATCGTTCGTGAGGCTATCTTCAAATTCAATTATCAGCTCATCTGAATATTCTCCACGAAAATTCATGTCACCCATTTCACACTCCACCAGTTCAAAATCAGGCAACCTCACTTCTGTAATTCGTTCGATGCGGTCTTTATCCAAGAAACCATGCTTACGCTCGTATTCTGCATATTCAAAGAAAATGAATACGCCAATCAGCAAATAGCCCACCAGGAACAATGGCGAAATCAACAAAAGGGTAATTCTCCAACCCTTATTCATCAGTCCCCACTTCTTGGCCAGATAAAAGAACAAGGGCGATAATGTCAGCCATGAGAGAATCAAGGCAAATGCTTTAAGAATCTTTTTCATATTTTGTGCAAAGGTAATTATTTCTTTTGTGAATCCCTATACCATATTACAAATAATACGATGGACATTAGATACATTATTCATATCCTGTAACACCTTCTCCCCAACAATCATAACAAATGCCATTATTACGATGCGCATATTCAGGTGGATACCCTTTCCCATCACATTTAGGACATAGAGGTAGATTATCTTTTATCAAGTCTTTTACTTCGTTATAAAGAGGCGTTTTTATTACAAGATCTTTATGTATTGAAGAATGACACTCTGTACACAATGTGACTAATGCATCATCTACATATTCCCACGCTTTATGCCCTTTGATATAATATTTGTGGTGTACATTTAGTGTTTTAAAATCACTATGATTGTCTAATCCACTTAGGGTAATATCATAATAATTATTATCCATCGTAAATTTGACACTTAATTTATGTGATTCCCCTTCCCAATAAGCGACAGAAGCATAGTTTTGTGTTCCTAATGATTCTTTTATTCGAAAAATTCGTATTCTTGGATAGACAAACTGTTTTTGATATATGTAAGGCGTAGCCTTGGTAATTTCATCAACAGGGTCACTATCATATAAAGATGCCACATGTATGCAATTCAAAGGCTCAGTGGTTGCTATTTTATCGGGATTAGCCCATATGCTATATAGACTAAATAAATTGACAAACAAATTGTCGTTTATAGTTTTGATATCATCTACAGAAACAGGAGTCGGATAAAACTTATAATCATTAGGGAGTTCTATCCCTTTTATCATTTCCGATAAAGTTTTCCCAGCAAATAAACCAATAGGAAACATCTTATCCAAATCGCTTATTTGCGAAATAGGAAAAAACATATCATTCTGTATTCCCCTTTTCCCACAACTTTGGCAAGTGAAATTATCACGTTGCAGAATATGGTAACTTTTTGCTCTCCATTGAGGAGTTTTAAGTTGGTCTTCGTATTTCATAATATCACTATTTTAAGAAAGAAACGCCTTTACTTCGTTTGTATTGAAATGGGAATTCTATATTGAAAACTTCATTTATTGTTTTAAGTACATTGAAGGCATTCCCCCATCCACCACAAAATTCAGGACTTAAAGCTATCGTTACAACTTCTATCTGAGGAAGTAACTCTTTTATGTTTGCACACAGTTTTTTTACATATTTCTTTGTAAACATTTGAAAGTATTCATTCTCCAAATTATTCTGAAAAAAGAAATCTATATCAACATTGACAATCCATTTCTCGACATCTTTATTATTTATGCTTAAATATGGTATCTCTGAAAATGGATATTTAAAAACGTCTTCTTCTTTAACATTGGTATAAGTCGTTTCATCGGTATCATTTCCATCTTTATGGGTAACAAAAAATGCTTTTCGTATCACGTTTGGGAACAAATATCCAAATAGCTCAATGTAATTGTCAAATTTCGCAATAGGAAATTCTTCATTACAATCTTTTGAATTAAGATAATCAGAAAAATTATCTCCTATAAACTTTAAACGATTCAATTCGATGGCTTTTTCTGATTTGCAATTTAACAAATCATAGTGTCTGTCAATGTGGAGTAAACCATATCTTATATTGGGATTTATTTTCTGAATCCAACACCACGCAGCAGCCAAATGATTGTCCATTATATAGAACTTATCCGTATTATACAGAATATTCATATCATAACAAGACGATGAATCAAGTATTTTATTTCTATAAATCCACCCCATGTTCTAACTATCATCATCCTTTTTGCGGTTCAAGAAGGTTCTTCCCCAATTTTGTTGAATCCTTATTTTTGAGCAGATATACTACAACTGAAAAGTAAGATATACTGCAAGTGCCAACAGAGATATACTGCAAGTGCTAATGGATATATACTACAAAAACATTACCTTTTCAACTAAAATGCAGAAGAACCTTCAAGAATGACCCATATCCCTGCATTGACTTTTCCTTCGTGACGGATAATTCCTGCTTTTTGCAACTTGGCCAATTCACGTTCAATAGTCCTTTTGCTTACCTGTATAGATTCTGCAAGGGTTTGAACTGTCGTATTTGGATTTTCATTTATTAATTGGCAAATAGAATATTGTCGTTTGGTTAGTTCACTTCCCGCCAAGTTTCCGCCAAGTTTCCGCCAAGTTTCCGCCAAGTTTCCGCCAAAATTACGTCTTTCAGTCTCTCTCTTAGCGATAATCTCCTCTATGGTGAAGCGTTTAAATGTAGCCATTACACCCCCATCAATTTCTTGAATAACAGGCATGGGCATACCAACTCGGTCAAGTTCTTCACGTATTTTTTTATAACCGCGTCCCCATGATTCAATGAAGCCTGCTTTGAAGAATGTATATGCTATGTTTTTGTTTCGGGGGTAAGAAGCATGTTTACGCATCAGTGCTTCGGGAGAAAGCTCTGTCGGTAACAGTCCATAGTTCCAAATTTCTACATTTTCATCGTATATGCGCATTTGGATAGATGGACCGGTATAATCTTTGTGCGCTATGGCGTTGTATATGATTTCATGTAATGCTTTTTCTGGAATTTCCAGTTCTTCAATTCGCTGCATACCTTCATATCGTATGGGAGAATTGAGATATTTGGAACGTAATGTTTCAATAACCTTTCCGGCCATTTGAATGATATTGCATTCTATCAAATCTTGTGTAATCAGGTCACTTTCACTGGTGTGAAAACGTCCAATTTTAAATTCTGAAGCAGGGAAAAATTGTCTGACATGTTTGCCGAATAACAGTATGGCTGCGGTTTTCAGTTTTCCTTCAGGGGTCATAAGCCCAAGATTGTTCAAGACTTCTTCTGTAGAAGAGTCTCGTTCGTCTTCAGCGACTCTTCCCGCATTGATTCCACAACGCAGAAAATAATCAATCGCATAGCGGTCAATGTCTGCAATGGTAGCATGTTCAAGAGGTATATCATCCCATGAACGTCCCATTTTGTTCATGATAAATTGTTGCAAAGCAATACCTTTCAGTTCCTGTTTGGTCGAACCTGAGCGATAATGATATGTTCCTTTGTATGCTATGGGCATATTGCTTGAGGCTACCACTATTTCAATATATTCAAGATTGTCTTTTTTTAGAAGGTTTACATCTACTACTATACCAAGACTATTAACGACTTTGTTGGGAATGTCTTCCATCAATCGTTTTGAATCGGACAGACCTATAATGTTTCTATCGTCATCTATACCGATGTAAATCCTGCCACCTTGCGCATTGGCAAAACCACAAATCCATTTCAAGTATTCGTCTCGCCACGCTTCTTTATATTCTATGTTTTGGTCTTCGTTTCTCATTCTCCAAAAATGTGATAGGATTTTTATCTTTTTACATTCATTTATATGTCTGCCCCCCACCCTTTCCGCCTCAATTGAGGCTTCGGCGCAAGAAACTGGACAAAGGTACAATTTAATTATAAATTATGAATTATGAATTATGAAGAATTTCATGGAATATGTTGGAAAACATGTTTTCGTTTATTCGTTCGACGTTGAAGCGTTGAGAGGTTTATTCGTTGAAACGTTCGACGTTGATGCGTTTATACGTTGAGACGATGGCATAGCATTACTACGTTGGTCGTTTGCGTTAGATATGCTTAGTTGACCAAACAAGATAGCTTCTCTGGCCAAACAAGATTGCTATAAGTGTCAGAGAAGATAGCTCCTGTCTATTCGTACTTTCAATAGCGATGGACTATGAAAGTGTTCAATGCCATAGCCATTAGCCATAGCCAACAGCTGTATTTGTCGTTTTCCTTTACACCTTACAGTAATAATTCCCACATTTCTGTTTCCTCTCTATTCCATCAAAGGGGGATGCTTCGTGACGGGTACTTTATTGCATATTTATGCGATACGAAGGTGAGCGGACGAGGCAAGGCACAAAGTGGTCAGCGGCTAACCTCTCAAGTGCTTAGCCGCTAAGGTGTCCGGCGATTAGCCCGTCTCCTCTCGAGAGGTCAGCGGCTGACCTCTCGACACCTTAGCGGCTAAGGGGTAGGGAAAAGGCAATTTTTGATACGTTTCTCTCATGGGAATGTATAATTATACAATCCGACTGTATAAATATGCAAAACGACCGCACGAGAATCGCGTATATGTACGCAACGTTTCTTTTCGGATGAAAATACGCATTTTTCTATTACACTGTATGACAGACAGATAAGACAGCAGTAAGAAAAACCGATGGCAAAAAAACATCCCCACCTGCCACTTTTGACAAATGGGGACATTTTCTATTTCTTTACAGAGGGAATAAAATAATATTGACAGGGTAAGGTGCCGTCAAAAGAAAACCAGACGCGGATTTATTCACCCATCGTGATGATGACACGGCGGTTGTAGGACTCGGGTTGCAAGGAATCTACCCCACCCTTGCCTTCAACAATCATGTGAGAGCGGCTGATGCCCATCTTCTCCAAAGCAGCGGCTACGGTTTCAGCACGTTTCTGCGAAAGGGTCTGGTTGTAGGCGGCATCGCCTGTGGCACTGTCGGCATAGCCGGTGATGTGTACCTTGGCATTGTTCTGCTTGGCTGCATCGGCAATGGCCTGCAAATTTACCGTCTCCTTGGGCGAAGCCATTTCGGAAGAGTCGAGGTTGAAGAATACCGACTGAGGAATGGCGCCTACACCTTTATATACGGTCTGTGTCTTCACCACTTCGCGCGGTCTCTGTGCCAACTGGTTGCGGAGCTGGTTGTTTTCAGCCTGTTGCTCAGCAATCGTAGCGTTGAGGGCATCCAACTCGGCCGCATTCAAGGCCATCATGGCACTCATGTCGGGCACAGGTTCGAAACCGCTTTCTCCCAAATTGAAGGTCAGACCGGCCGAGAAGTTCATGTAGCGTTCGTAGCTGTTGTTGATTTTCAACATCTTGCCATGACGGTCGGCCATAAAGAGGGCTGCCTCCACATAGAAGTTCATGAAACTGCTCAAGCGCCAACTGCTCTGTACACCGATGTCCATTGATGAATGCCCACCGATAAAGCCAAATCCGGCAAAGGGAACGACATTCCACACACGGGTGTCGCTATAGCCCATGAACATGTTGCTGGCATTGAACAAGGCTTCGGCACGATAGGCACGCTGGGTGTAGCTATTTCCTTCGTAAGCACCATCAAGGCCGTTGAACTTCAAGCGCAATCCCAAACCGGGGGTGAACCATTTGCCTACGGCCACATCGAATCCCCAGCGGCCATAGTTGTTGTCGAAGAAGAGGTCGCTCCAATTCTTGTCACCATGACGGATGCCAGAGGTGAAGCCTCCACCCACACTGACGAACCAATTGTTCCAAAACTTGTTTGTCTGAACCACGTATTTCTCTGTTGGCACTTCGACTACTTCCATCGACTCCACCACTTCTTGGGCATACGTAAAGCCCGAAACACTGCCAGCCATGGCCAGCACAACCATAAATTTTCTCATAATCTTTTTACCTTTTAATGAATCATATATAACATTCACATGTCTTTTGAATGCTATAACATTCATAAAAGGAAAAAGTTCAGGATACTTTTAGTTGACGAGTTGACAAGATACCAGTTAACAAGGGCCATGCGGCACTATGACCAATCTTTGTCAACCTGTCAACTGAAACCTCGTCAACTTGCCAACTGAATCTAAAACCGTTTCTCCAGCTCGTCCATCGTTATGACGGAGAGTACCGTCTGCCCATCAGGAGTATGGTTAGGAGCAGACGAAGCAAAAAGCGAGGTTACCAACTCGTCCATTTCGGCCGCTGTAAGCAACTGACCGTAAACGATGGCCGACGAACGGGCCAATGCCAAAGCTATGGCCGTGCGGATTTCATCACCTGTCTCTCCTGCCCCCTCGCGTTCGATGGCCGAAGCAATCATCTGTTGGAGCAACGCCGAGGCATCCAATCCTTCGGTACCGGCAGGTATGGCACTGACAGACCAACTGCCACCGCCCAAGGAGGTGACATCGAATCCCAAAGCCAACAAATCGGGCAACAGTGTCTGCAACATCGCATCTTCAGCCACGGTCAACTGTAGCAATTCTGGGAAAAGCAGTCCTTGAGAAGCTCCGCTGCGACCCTGCAATTGAGCCATATAACGATCGAACAATACACGTACATGGGCACGGTGCTGGTCGATAAGCATCAAACCGTTTTTAACCGAAGTGGCAATATATCGTCCTTTGAACTGATAATGGATCTCAGCCTTGGACACTGTATTCATGGCCGATTCCACCACCCCATACGAAGAATCTTTAGGGAACAGCGAAGAGGCTGAATCATCCACTTCCGGTAATGTGCCACTATCCGGCTTCAACCCTTGATAAAGCGATTCCCAATCAGTCGACGGACGTTGATAGTCTGCCGAAGCGCCACCACCACTCCATGCCGACGAGGCCGACCGATACGACGAGCCACCACCTCTTGAGAAAGAGGGGACCTCTTCGTCTATCACATTATCAAAAGGATTGAAATTGGGATTGTATTTTACTTGAGGCGGTTGCACAAAAGGAGCATCGACACTGACCGCAGAGGGGATATCAGGCATTCCTTCGGTATCGAAATCAATGGAAGGCACACCACCATACCGTCCCAACGACTCTTTGACAGCGGCAGCCAGAATCTGCCAGATGGCCTGTTCGTTCTCAAACTTGATTTCAGTCTTTGTCGGATGTATATTCATCGATGCTGGCAGGCTCCACCTCCATATAGATAAAATAGGCCACCTGTTCGCCAGAAGGAATCAATTGTTCGTAAGCCTCCATCACTGCACGATGGAAATAGGGATGACGCATGTAGCGCCCATTGACAAAAAAGAACTGGTTGGCACCCTTCTTCTTGGATGACTCCGGACGGGCCACATACCCAGTAACCTTCACCAGCGAAGTCTCTACATCCAAAGCCAACAGTTGGTCGCTCACCTTCTTGCCAAAGACATTCATCAGGCGCATTCGGAGCGACGTGGCAGGCAGGCGGTACAACTCGTTGTCGTTGTGATGCACAACAAAAGAGACTTCAGGGTGTACCAATACAATGCGGTCAATCTCGGTCAGAATATTGTTCAGCTCCGTCTGATTGGTTTTCAAGAACTTGCGGCGGGCCGGCACATTATAGAAAAGATTCTTCACCATGAAGTTTGCACCACGCGGACAGGATACGGGTTCCTGACGCTCGATTTTCGACCCGGCAATGTGTATGGATGTTCCCAATTCGTCCTCTTCGCGACGGGTACGCAGTTCAACCTGAGCCACAGCCGCGATGGATGGCAAAGCCTCGCCACGGAATCCCATAGTGGTAAGCGAAAAGAGGTCGGCCGCCTGCCGTATTTTGGAGGTAGCATGACGCTCGAATGCCAAACGGGCATCCGTGCCGGACATACCTTTACCGTCGTCGATAACCTGAATGCAAGTCTTGCCGGCATCGGTCAGCACAATCTCGATATTCAAGGCACCGGCATCAATGGCATTCTCCACCAACTCCTTAATGACCGAAGCCGGACGCTGTATCACCTCACCGGCAGCAATCTGGTTGGCTACCGAGTCGGGCAACAGATGGATAACATCACTCATAAGTTTCGTTTATTCGTTGAAGCGTTTATGTTCAGAACGAGAAGCGACCCGTCACAAAATAATGCAAGATAAACAGCATGGCGGCCAACAGCACCAACAACACTGCATAACTCACAGGTTTCTTTTCCTTGCGACGCTTCAAATGCTTGGTCTGCTCAGCAAAAGTACCCCTGATACGCTCTTCGGGCGTAGTCTCCTTAGGAGGCAACATTCCCAAATCGCGTTTGGCCTTCTCCTCTATCTTTTGAAGTTTCTCCTTACGCTCGTCCACGTATATCCATTGGTGTTGGAATCCCCTCGGTTTCCTTTGTGTGAAAAGTCCCATGTGTATCTAATTTTGAATTATGAATTATGAGTTATGAGTTGTGAGTTGTGAGTTATGAGTTAAAGCATTCAGGTCTCATAACTCACGACTGCCTCAGTCCAAAGTAGGAAGCGGCACTTCCATACGGATGATTTTCTTGAGTTTCTGTTCGGTCTTCTTTCCTCGCCAATGGAAAATGTCCTTTTTGTTGAGGGGGCGCATGTGTCCCAACCAAACAAAATTGGACAACTGCATCTTGGACGGTTCAATCAAGAACATCGGCGTGAATGTTCCGACAGGTCTGGTTATAAAGACAATACGTTCCATCTTGCCATCTTTCCGATACAGGTTCAACTTACTGGCCTCAATGGAGTTCATACCCATCATCACACTGTCTTCGTCCTCGGGGTAGAAGATGGACTGCACATTGCCCGTCACTTCGGCCTTGTAAATGTCGTTTCCGTTGAAAAAGAACTTCATTTCCGTGCCTGCCACCTGGTTGTAGTGGATTGAATCCTTCTGCTCCACCGTCAGTGCCTGGTTGATGATGTGCGCCCAATCAATGGAACTGTCGTTCATATACACCTTTATCTCTTCGCCCAACAGTTGCTGGCCGGCATTCCACAAAACAGGATCGTAGTACATGGTCAGACAGGAATCCACGGAATTGAACACCAACGAATCGCATACTCCCTGTAAATCGGTACGATAGAAACGCACCTTGTTATAAGCCTGCACCTGACGGTACATCGAATCGGTATCAATGAAAAAGGTCACCATCTTCAACGTATCACCATGCATAAACAGGCTGTCACCTTGCGAATAATCAATCGCTACGGCACTGTCCGTCGCAAAAGCCGTCCCTGTCAATTCGTTGGAATAGCAATATTCGCCCAAAAGCATCACCCGGTTGAGGGTATCATCCATCTCCACACGCCCAAAGGCTTCGCCGAATTTCAACCCTTCATCATAGAAGACACTGTCGCCCACCAGCACCTTACTCTGGTTGGTAAGCACCGAGCGGTCAAGCAGATAGGCTTTCCGGTCGGCCGTGCTGTAGTAGCCACGCTCGGAATAGATATAGCTGTCGCCACTCTCAATATCCGAAGGCCCTACAATGTTGGCCACGCGGGTCACTGTACTATAGCGCAACGTGTCCGAGGTAAGCAGAAACTGTGGATTGGTCAATGTCACATTATAATTGAATACGGCCATCTTTGTCTGCGGACTGTATTGTCCCCAGTCCGAAACCAACACATTGGTAGAATCCTCCAAGGTTCCACCGTCAAAATAATAGCCAAGATTCTGTGTACGGTCGTAGTTAAGGCTGTCGGTCAACAGCAGCACACTACGATTTTCCATCCTCACATTATGACGTACACGCACCAGACGGGTATCGCCGTCGTAATCCAGATAGTCACCATACAGGAACAGGGTATCGCCCTGATTCATGCGCACATTACCAAAGGCTTCGAAATAGTTGCGGTTGTTGTAATTATAGGCTGTGTCGCAACTCATATAGATACTGTCATACAGGAACTCTACATTGCCAATCAGCATCTGCAGGTTCTTGTTGTGTTGGCGTTGCACCGTGCGGTCGGCATGAAGGAGAGTCACCCGCATCGGTTTCTTCTCCTCAACGGCGTTCTCCTGTCCTACAGGCGACAAAGCACCCAGTGCCAGACAAAAGCCAAACAGGCATAGGATAGCTGCCAACAGCATCCTATGCCCAAAAATGTTATGATTATTCCTGTTTGTTCTTTCCGACATCATCATTCATCCTTTCCAGCTATCCAACCCGGATATTTGAAATCGCAGTTTCTCCACTTTTCGTTGATGCGGACATAGGTACTCTTCTGCTTCTCCTTAATCCACTTTTCAATCTTCTCGGCCCGTTTCTTGTCCAACACCACATCTTTCAAAGTCTGGAAGTCATCAGCCAACGTAGCCTTGTGTCCCTTGATGCGCGACTTCAACTTAACGATGGCACACACCTCCTTGCCCTTAGCGTTCACCATAATGAACGGCTTGGATATTTCGTTTATGTTCATCGAGTTTACGGCACGTGCTATCTCCTGTGGAAGTTCCTGCATCTCGAACTTGGACGTTCCTGTATTCTGATTGGGCATCAAGCCCTTGTTCATGCGGGTATCCTTATCGCTGGAGATATGGATAACTGCATCTTCAAACGTAAACTTGTTGTTGCGGATATCATCAGCGATAGAATCCAAACGGGAAAGGGCTACCATCAAGTCATCCTCCGCTACTTCGGGTTTCAAAAGGATGTGACGCACATTAACCCGATCGCCACGTTTCTCTATCAGCTGGATAATATGGAATCCAAATTCTGTCTCTACAATTTTGGATACCTTCTTTGGGTCATTCAGATTGAAAGCCACATTAGTAAATTCCGGTACCCAATAACCCTTTCCACGGAATCCCGTTTCACCACCGTTCGATGCACTACCAGGGTCCTGAGAATAGAGACGTGCAAGGGTCGCAAACGAAGTTTCACCGGTATTGATGCGGTCGGTAAACTCACGCAAGCGTGCTTTCACACGGTCAATCTCCTCTTCGGGGATTTCCGGCTCGATAGTTATCAGCTGCACCTCCACCTGGGTGGGGATATAAGGAATGCTGTCTGATGACAGTTTACTGAAATAGCGACGCACCTCGGCAGGTGTCACCTTGATGTCCTTCATCAACTCGCGCTGCATCATCTGCATGGTAAGGTCACGACGGGCTGTTTCGCGCAGTTCTTCGCGAATATCCATGGACGACTTCTGGAAGTATTCCTCCATCTTCTCCCGCGAACCAATCTGGTTGATATAATAGTTCATCTGGTACTCTACCTGATTCATCACTTCCGTCTCTGTGGCCTCGATACTGTCTATCGCCGCCTGATTAAGGAAGAGTTTCTGCAAAGCCAACTCCTCGGGAATCACACAATAGGGGTCACCGTCGAACTTACGTCCTTCGTATTGGGCACGGATACGCACCTGTTCCACTTCCGACTTCAAGATGGCTTCGTCTCCAACAACCCACACCACTTCATCAGTCACATTGTCCTGTGCCTGCAACGGCATAATCATCAGCGCCAACAGCATCAGCAACATCCAATTCTTCATATTCTCTTATATCTTTTAATAATAATATATCACATTCCCTTCGGTCTGCGCCTCTTCATACAATTGATTGCGCAAACGTTTCATAAACTCCACCCGTCGGGCATTCAGCAACGCTTCACGTATCTCATCCGCGGCATATTCCACAGGCTTCAAATCACCCACCTCCAACAAGCTGTCGATATGGAGGAAATGATGGAATGCCGTATCCTTCACTTCCACATCGGGATTCTTTTTCAAATAAGCGCCTACATCCTTCACTTCAACAGGCAACGTCTTTACCAAATCTTCAATCCTTATCCAGTTGTTGTAGAAATATTGATAGTCTACAGCATGTTGCAGACTGTATTTCTCCAGATTCTCCAGAATCTCAGGGTCCGAACTTTTATACCATTGCCGCACCTTCTTTATATCATAGCCATCGAGCGGCACTTTGATATAGAGTCCTTTTGCCAAGGGGTATTCCAAACGGTATAATTCGGGTTGCAGTTTGTAGAAACTATCCACTGCCTGAAGGCTGACCTCCTCGTCCACCCGCTCGTCCATCATAGCCTGTTGATAGAGGTGCAACACCAACGAACGGCGATAAGCCTCCACCATCTCCCTCACTTCATGTCCGCCCTCTACATTACGCACGGCATTCTGCCACAAGAGTGCATCCTCCACCCAGTTGCGTATATACTCTTCCGTAAACATCACACTGTCGTCGCGCGAAAGCCCCACAGGTTTTACATCCTCCAAGTCTTCGGCATAGAGGAACATCTCCCCCACCTTCACTAAAGGAGTGCGCCCATCATGGTCAGTCTGTCTGCCACATCCACAGACAAACACACACAGGCACAACAAGGCAACGACAATTCGCGACAACATGATGCTTCTTCTCATTTCTTCAGTTTCTCTATCTCTTCCCAATGAATGGTTACCGGGAATTTCTTACGCAGTCCTTCAATCCACAGTCGCTCCAGTTCTTTCTGGTAGTCGGCAGTCACCGGGCCACGTACATCTCTATAACTGGCAGGATACTTTTTCTGAATCTTGCCCACCACTACCGCATAGGGATAATACTCCATCGGTGCAGCCTCTATTTCTTTCTGGCCAAACACCTGCTTGTCAACCTGTGCATTCACTCCCTGTTTGAACAGTCCCACCTGCATATAGGCCAATTTCAAGCTATCCTGATTTATCTCTTTCTGGATATAGTTACGCCATTGATCCTCGGGCATCTTCTTCATGGCCTTCTTCACTTGGGCGGCCAATTCCGGAGTAGTACAATGCACCACGGCACCCTTGAAACGGGGAGAATCCCACGCATACTTCTTTTTGTTCTTCTTGAAGAACTTCTCTAATCCTTCTTGGTCTTGAGCAGCTTTCTCCCACACCTCACGGTTACTTACTTCAAACAACAGCAATCCATCATGATACTCCTGCATCAGATGGCGGAACTCGGGATATTTCTTCTCCAACTGTTCCTCCTCGCGCGCCAAGATATCCTCTTTGGTCAGTTCTTCGCCATACTGTTTACGCAATGCTTCAATCGTCTTCTCCACAGCCATTTTGCGTGCACCACGCTGTTCCAGGAACTGGAGGATGCTTGCACGGTGGTATTCAAAGGGTTCAAACGGTTTCTTGTCCTGCAGCTTCACGATATGTACACCAGCGGGCGAAAGGAACGGTTTCGACATTTCGCCTATCTGCAACGAATAGGTCACGTCAGAGAACTCCTTCAGCATCTGCTTTCTGTAGAACCATCCCAACTGACCTCCCTGTTGGGCACTTCCCGGGTCTTCGGAATGCTTGACAGCCATTTCTGCAAAATCGGCCCCAGCCACCAGAGCCTTGTGTATGGAATCCATGCGGGCCAGCGTCTTTATCTGCACCGCCTCGCTTGCATCCTGAGGCATACGCAACAGGATGTGCGATGCCATCACCAACCCATCAGGACCGATGTTGGCCACCGTATTGTCATACGTCAAGTGTGCCTGCTGCTCAATCCAAGCCGTATCCACCAGATACTCCTCAGCCTGTTGGTGACGGTATCCTGCAAGTTCATTGATGAACGACGACATAGTATCCAACTGCTGTGCTTCAGCCTCGGCCACCTTCAATTTAAAGTCGACGAACAGTTGCACATACTCATCCAAGGCTTTCTTGTCGACAGTCTGTTCGTTGTTGTTCTTGTTGAACGAATATTCAAATTCAGCACGGGTCACATCCTTACCGGCCACCGTCATCACCACAGCATCCTGTTCAGGCGATTGTGCCCATATATTGCATCCCAAGGCCATAAAGGCCCACATTGCAAAGAGTTTCTTCATATTTTATACCTGATATATTAAAAATTGGGGCGAAGATAGGCATTTATTATGACATACGAACGATGTATTATGTTTTTTTATTGAAATAATGCCATTCTGGTAACTATTCTGCGATAATACAAACGCTCAATTTATTATTTAGAACACAAAGACACAAAGACACTGAGAAGATATATTATAGTTATGAGCTACGAGCTACAAGTGACGAGTTTTTTTACTTGTCACTTGCAGCTCGTCACTTGTAGCTAATATTTGTCACTGAAAAAGGGAAAAACTCTGTGTTTCTGTGCCTCTGTGTTCTAAATAATTTGTTTCGCTGAATAGTTACGCCATTCTGCAACCATATTCCTGCCACATAGTCACGAATGCACAGGGCTCAAGGTTCAAAGTTCAAAGTGTATTTTGTCATTTTGAGCAAAGCGAAAAATCTGAATACGTCCACCGTAGGGGCAGACCTATGTGTCTGCCCCTACGGTGCGCGGAGGTTTAA
>JAFWYQ010000033.1 GCA_017517605.1 Bacteroidaceae bacterium | reverse complement strand
CCATCCACCATGCAAGTGCGGATTTGTCCGAACTCTTCACTTTTGAAAATCTGGTTCTTCATTATTGTTTTTTGTTTAATCGTTTTACATTCTGTGGAGTGTCCGTTATGCGCATAAAAAAAACTCCTGCAATCACTTTCCGTCGTGATTACAGGAGCAAAGGTAAGGTGTAGTTTTCTGTTTTACTTGTTACGTACCAGGTACGCGTACCTGGTACGGATGCTTATAATTCGCTAATTATCAGCTCTGTATATTTTTTAATCTGTCTTGGAATGTCAGCGACTTGGTTTGTTCCAGCGCCTTGTAGTATGCACTTCGGAGGTTTTCCGGCTTCATGCCCCACAATGCGGCAAACCATTTCCATTGGTTGGCGATGCCGAGCTTGCCAGACAGCCAGGATGCCAACATTCCCTTTTCCGAGTTCGACAACCCGACGGGCTGCCATCCTTCGTCCAGTAGTCCGTCCTTGCAGAGCTTTTCGTGCAGGGTGCAAGCTTGGGGTGTGCGGAGTTCGTCGGGGATGTCTCCTGGAGAGAGGGTACGTGTTTTCACTTCTCCGTCCTTGTCGACAGTCAGATATACGTTCTCGTTGTCATGGATGTCGATATACGACCCACGCACATAGATTCTCGGGGCATTGCTCATGGGGTATGGAGTGTTACGGGTTTTGTAAAGTTACATTATTGTTGTTTTGGAAATGGTTATAGCTGCCTGCCACATTCACGTCACCTTCGGCACTGATGGAGATGTCGGAACGGATTTCTTCGGGAGCCGTTTCGGCTATCAGCTTCATGGTGGTTACATCGGCCTCCTTGGGCAAGAGTTTCTGCATCAGGAAGATGATGAATCCCACGAGTTGCGTTTCCTTGATTCCTGCCAGGAACTTGCGCAGCTTCTTCAGCGAAATGACGATGTAATCTTCTTTCGTCCAGAGGTTTACATTCCTTCCAGCTACACTCTTGGCGTTGCATAGTTCTTCCTTTAGCTGCTCACATTCCGAGGTCTTCTGTTGAAGTGCCTCCTCGGCCTGCTGTAGCTTTCCGCGCAAGAGTATGATTTCTATTTTCAGATCGCACATCTTGTCGGTCAGGCGTTCATGTTCCTCTATGCTCATGTTCATACGCAGGGTGGTTTACTGGTTTGTCACGTGTTTTTCACAAGGTTGCAAATGTAAACAATCCGTCCGTAGATTCCAACAAGTTTGCGTGTTATTTTTTGTTATTTTTCAGAAGGGCAAGTCATAGGGTGTGAAGTCTTCTTCGTGTGCGAAGAGCGAAGGGGATTGCTTGTCGAGCAAGGCGATGTCCTTCACCTTCTTCCGGCAGGCATCGAAGGTGTGCAAGTTCTCGATTTCCAGTTTCCGGGCACGGCTGATTTGCAAGTATTCCTCCTCCTTGTCTATGCCCAGGAAGCGACGCCCGAGGAGATTGGCAGCGATGCCCGTGGTGCTGCTTCCGGTGAAGGGGTCGAGAATCCATGCACCGGGTTGAGTGGATGCCAGGATGATGCGCGAGAGTACCGCCAACGGCTTCTGCGTGGGATGCTTGCCGCAGCGCTTTTCCCACGGGGCGATGGCAGGCAGGCGCCACACGTCGGTCATCTGCTTGTTCTCGTTCACCTGCTTCATCAGGGCATAGTTATAGTAATGCGGCACCTTCTCGCACTTACGTGCCCAGATGATGAACTCGGTGGAGTACGTGAAGTATCGGCATGAGATATTGGGTGGCGGATTGGTCTTCGCCCACGTAATGACATTCAGAATCTTGAAGCCCAGTTCCGTGAGCGAATGAGCCACGGAAAAGATGTTGTGATACGTTCCGCTAATCCATATCGTCCCATTGTCCTTCAGCTTGTTGCGACACAGCGAAATCCACTTGCGGTTGAAGGCATCGATGCTTTCGGGCGTACCTCCCCTGTCCCAATCTCCCTTATCGACGCATACCACCCGTCCGCTCTGGATGCTGATTCCACCGTTGGAGAGGAAATAAGGCGGGTCGGCAAAAATCATGTCGAACTTGAAGTCGAACTCGTTCAGGAGTCGGGTGCTGTCGCCGTGGAGGAGGGTGAACATCTGGTCGTCAGATTTAAAGAACAAGGAGTCTGCCGTATGGAAATCCACGCTCTTGAAGTCGGAATAATCAAGCACAATATCCTCCTTGGCATACCGTAGGCGAACCATCTTCTCGGCCATCACAGCCGACGATGCCTCTACCCTTTCGGTACGCGAAAGTACTTCGGTGATTGTTACTTGATATTCCATTCCTGCTTCTTTTTTTGATGCTGCAAAAGTAGATCAAAAAAATTGCAAAAATGGGAAAAGATCATTCTTTAAGATTTGTGATCAGAAATGATCAATTGAGAGAGCTTATAGCCCTATCTTCTTATAACTACCCCGAGAAGTGAATTCCAGGAATCCTTTATCACGCAAGAATTGAAGTTGTTGCCGAATCTTGGCTTCCACATTATTATTGCCCGGATGCTTCATCTTCAGTTCATTTACAAATTCATACATTTGTTTGAGGGTGAAAGTTGTGTCAAGACGCTCCACACAATTCAGCACGTCGAACAACCACCCCCTACTTTCGAGAGTATTGGTTTGCAATGAATAAACACGGTTATATTCCCTACATACATTCTTGGGGTCTAACGAGACACCATTTCTGATGATTGGGATTTTGGCAAAATCGGGTATGTCTTTGAGTAAGATATTACACCCTGTCCATCCTGCCCGTCGTGCTGTTGGTGGCAAAGGTTTCCGTTTTTCTATGACATCAGGAATGAAAAAACATTTGGGTACGATGATTAGATTATTTACTTCATAGGCATCGTAATGCATGAAGAAGAAACTGGGATTATCGAGCGAAGTAATGCGTTCAATCATTTTTTGATACACTCCATCATTCACCTTCGTCGCATACTTGTCGGAATTTTCGTTTTTGCTTTTCAACTCATATTGAGATTTGCAGTTTTCGCAAACATAATCCTTGACAGGAGCATTAGCCTCTGCTCTTCTGATGGAGACTTCTCCACAAACAGGACAATACATATTCCGAGCAAGCCAATCCTCGGTGAGGACTCTTGCTATTTGTGAAGCGCTTTTATAGCTTTGTATTAATGACAGGTCGAAATGTAAGTCCATTTTGTTATAATTCTTCCAGTTTTATATTTTCAGTATAAAGACAATTAGGATAATTCTTACAACCATAGAAGTATCCATTTTGACTTTTTCTTACTACTAATTTCCCATTACATTTAGGGCAAATCTTAACACCATCTTTTATGATTCTTTCATTCAATTTACGTTCTTTTTCCCATTGTGCATCTTTTTCTTCTTGTTTCTCCAACTCAATACAATTATAGCATTTATATCCTAAATCCAATTCCAGTTCATGTTTTAAATCGTAATAATCGTGTATATGATATTGACCAACAAAAGCATTATTGTTATCTGTTTTGGCTTATTGAACGACAGGCACATTCCACAAAGGTTCTGTCTCCCAACCGCAAGGAAACCCCATTGCGTTTATGTCAATGGATGGGTAAGCAGAAAGCAAAGCATCAATTTTGACTTTCATGTCGTTGTTTGGCGAAATGACATTCAGAAAATACTTGATGATACAAAGGTCAAAGTAGATGCGGAGCGTATCTGTGTGTAGAGAAATCCAACTCCCCGTCATACGGTTGGGGAGCATCGGACGGATGGTGTTTTGCTTGTTCCATACACGGGCATGATGACAACAGGAGTTGCGTGTCAAGGTTACGATAGTGAGCCACGATTCAAATGGTGCTATCTGTAAACCGAATTTGCGTGAAATACTTTTCTTGATGCGGGCAACTTTGATGTTGCTGAAAATATTGGTAATGACACCGAAAGGCAGAATCTCTGCCAATATCCATGCAGGAGGATATGCGTCAGAGTAAATCCGTCTGAAATGGACAATGAAATCTTCGCGTGAACGGTGAAGTTCCGCGTCAATCAAATCCATTGTGCGTTGGAACCTTCCCATATCAATGAAATTGCTACCATCTGTCATCAAAAAGGGATTGCCTGTCATGCTACAACCGATATTGACAATAACACTTCGTATAGCCACCTCAATCTTTTCAATCTCATTGAAGATGAGCAATCGCAGTTTTTTGTCGAAACGATAGAGCATCATCACCTGTTCGAACGTCGTGTTCGGCTTGTAATGATGCTGTTCTTTGGGCATCTGTAACAGAGGATACATATAAGCTGACAGACGATAATAACCTATATATTCAAGATAACTCTCTGCCTTGGCTGTATCTGAAACAATCAAGCCACGCGACTGCAAAAGCCTGACAAGGTCGTGTGCACTAGTGTATGGTTTCAGGAATGGAATTTTGTTATTCATAGTATATTAAAAAAAACGACCCGCACATTTGAGCATCGTTGAGAGGCTTGGCGGGTTCTGGTGGTGCAAAGATACGAAAAAAAATCAGTAACTCCAAACTTTTTCAAAGAAAACACTATATATTTTTTTTCTTCATGACCATCTTTTCCCAGTTAAATGCTCTCACCTTAGTCAGTTTGGCTAACGGTGAGAGCATTCTTTTATTCTTCAAGGAGCCATCTTTCCAACTCGGCTTTCCATTCGCGTGCGTAATGAAACCACGGACCTTCGCACCATCCGTGACCACCTGTAGGATAAATATGCAACACTGATGGAATGCGGTTCTGTTGTAACACGCGAAAATATTGAATGCTTTCTTCAAACGACACGATAGGGTCGTCGGCACTGCAAGCTATAAAAGCACGAGGAGTGTTAGGCTTGACATTTTTGAGTATAGTGTATTTGTCTATCATTTCCTGAGTGGCATTAGCTCCATGCATCTCATTGTTCATATAGCTATTAGGAATGGTGGAGGGATAGAGCAGAATCTGGAAATCAGGTCTATTTTCTGGGCCCGTAAACTGAACAGCAGCTTCACAAGCCAGGTTACCACCAGCAGAGCACCCCATGACACCCACCTTGTTTGGATTCACCTTCCAGTCGTAGGTATGCTGACGCATGATCTTGATTGCCTCCTGCACATCACTCAAAGAGGTCTCAAAATGTCCGTTGGGCATACGATATTTCAGCACAGCCAGCGTCACGCCTATGTAGTTGAACCAAGGTGCCAACGCAGTGCCTTCTTTTTCTATCTCCAAATAGACATATCCGCCACCAGGACAAGCGATGATGACAGTACCATTAGGTCTAAATGCAGGGTAAACCCACAACTCAGGCTTAGAAACATTGTTGACACTCCTTGGGTCTGGGTGCCCTTCCTCGCCAGTAAGATGGTTGTCGTTGGGTGCTCCATTAGGCCAGAGAGGAATGACCACAGGTTCTCCCCTCTGCGCTAAAGCCATGCCCGACACCACCATCAAGGCGCATATCAGTGAGATAATCTTTTTCATATTCAATAAGTTTTGTCAAATTCTTTATTCTGTATAATTCAGCTTCTTGGTTTCCATGTCACGAGAGAAGTACCATTAACTTCTGATTCTAATGATGTAACAACGGTGTTTTTTGCTTGGAATTCGTTTTTTTCTGTAACTTCGTTGACAGTATTTGGCAATAATTCTTTCTGATTTTCTACTTCGGTTACAGCGTTTGTTTCAAAATTTTTAACATATATTGCCCCTTTTGTTTCTTCTAAATTTTCAGATTTAACGCTAAAATTATCCAGATCGGAAGAGAGATCGGAAGAGCGT
>JAFWYQ010000032.1 GCA_017517605.1 Bacteroidaceae bacterium | reverse complement strand
CCCCCCCCCTCAGTTGTCATCCAGACGACCGGAGGGCGAACACAGCCTTTAGAGGAAAGACTAGATGTCTTTCCGTGCTGAGTGAGGGGAGTTCAGTACGCTGAACGACGGAGGCATAAGGATCTCGATTACACAGCGCAGCCAGAACGTGGATGTTCCCGAGACTCTTCGCTTCGCTCTGAGTGACAAACAGTAAGAACTATAAATAATTATCTATAAATAGCATTTAAAATGAAAAGAGAAGAACGTATTTGGATGGCTTACGAGGCTCCGCAAGTGGAGGTAATCGAAGTCGAAGTGGAAAAGGGATTTGCGAATAGCATATCGCCTTTGGATGACACTACTTGGTCTTAACCGATTAAAACTGTACGAATCATGAAGAAGAATTTACTTTTATTAGTGCTGGCCCTGATAGGGATGGGCGGCTTTACAGCTTGTAACAACGAGGACGAGCTGCTGGTACAGGAACAGACCAACACCAAGCCGGTGGTTATCCGTGCTACCATTGGCAATGTATCACGTTTGGCTTTGGGCGATAGCGAAGGGGGAAAGACCAAGTTGACATGGGGCCCAGGCGATGCCTTTGCTTTGACGATTGGAGGAAATAGTTATACTTACAATTGGGTAAGTGGAAACGATTTTGAATATAATGGTTCTGGTTTTCCCGAAACATTCGAAACTGCCGGTCCCATTACCGCTACTTATCCGGCTACAGCAGCAGGCGGGCTTTCAGTACAAAGCGGAACCAAAGCGAATGTAGGTAACTACATGCAGATGACTGCTTCGAAGGAAGTAACTGCCGGACAGCCTACAACCGATTTGAACTTGAGCTTCGAGCACCAGACATCGGTGGTGGAGATTACGTTGGATAACAACCAGTATGCCAACCTGAAGGCTGTTGTAGAGTTGCGCACCCAGGCAGAAGCCATGTACTCAACTCCTACCGAAGATGCGCAGAAGGTGCAGTTCAATGGCTCGGGTAAGCTGACTGTCTATTTTGCCGTTTCGCCTACCGATGCAGAAGTTAGCGGTTGGTACATCGGCTTGTCGTATGTTTCTGGGGATGATACTTATTACGACGCCGCCCCACTTTCCGATTTGAAATTGGATGCAAGCAAGATGTATAAGGTAAGCAAGGGTAGTAGTGACCTGAAGATGGCCTATAAAATTGATGATGCCGCCCCCAGCACTGTTGTCGCCTACAATGCCATCGGCCTCTACAAATGGAGAGAAATGGCTACAGAAGACCTGACCAACAATGTTATAAACCTGAAACTGGGCGATAACATTACCCTCCCCACAGAAGGCATAACCTCGGATAGCGACGGACCAGTCAAAGGCAACTGGACACCGGTGGGAAATAGTACTACACCTTATTATGGCTCTATCGATGGAAATAATAAGATCATCAGCAACATGTATATCGTAAACAAGACCAACGGTGCAACTCATCAAGGCTTTCTTGGAAATAGTTATGAAGTTACCATTAAGAATATAACGTTCGATGGCGCAAAGATTGTTGTGGGTAAAGCAGATGATGCTATTGGCGGTGGAAAATACGTCGGTGTCATTTCCGGTCTTTCAAGGGCCAATTTTGAGAATTGCCATGTAACCGGCAGTACGTTGAAATGCTTGGCTAATGGTGCGGACTCAGGAATTATGGGCGGATTGGTCGGAAGTTTGTCTCCTGGTGAACCTGGAAAGATTACCAATAGCAGCTTTAATGGTACGATAGATGGCCGCAGCCGTGTTGGTGGTATAGTAGGAGAACTAACGAGTTCTATAGGCTATTATAACTACTTCGCTTCTGTAACCAATTGCACGGCTCAAGGTACTATCGAAGGGATTGATGTTGTCGGAGGCATTGCCGGTTGGAGCGAAAGTTACATAGAAGAATGTACCAACAACGCTATTGTGAACGGTGCAAATTCCGATGGCATAGTGGGGGTTATGGATGCTTACGCATGTACCATAGGTTGTACTAATAACGGCGAGATTACTGGTGAGACTTACGCTGATGCCTATGGAACCGGTGGCATTGTTGGACAAATCTTTAATAGTACTACTTCCGCTGTTGGTTCAGAGATTTATGTGATTGCTTGCAGAAACCTTACCGACAAGGTAACATTGAATAGTTCCAGAAAACCCGGCGGCATCGTGGGTTATCAAAATAGACTATTGTCCGGTGTGTATGGTTCATACACTGTAAAAAGTACGGTGGATAAGTCATTTAGTGGCTGTGTTGGTGCTAATCCTAGTACTGCCACTAACGAAGGAAACAAAGTTTTTGAATCTGTGACGGATGATGACCTTATTCCCGTTACGGTTGGTGTCATGAATGCAGCTATCGGAAATGCATTCACTGCTATGAATAGTACGTCACCGAAGAGCCCCTATGTAAGCAGTGGTAATTATAATACTTACAAAGACTACTGTTGGACGTTTTTAGCTTCGGACAGTTGGCCGGTATTTTTCAAAAAAGCCGGATTAAGCTCCGTTCCCTAAAATAAATTTTAAAAAAGTTCTGTCACGGCGGATATTCTCTATCCGCCGTTTTTTGAGTATCAGGGTCTTTGACCCGAGATAACTTTAAGGGGTCAGAGACCCCTACCTCTATACCATCGGATGGCACATCCGATGAAACGAAGCTTTGACTCCGTTCCTCTGCATGACAAGGGTGGAACGTAATTGTTTCCAGCAATTCTGTTACGGCGGATATTCTCTATCCGCCGTTTTTTGAGTATCAGGGTCTTTGACCCGACATAACTTTAGGGGGTCAGAGACCCCTACCTCTATACCATCGGATGCCACATCCGATGAAACGAAGCTTTGACCCGAGATAACTTTAGGGGTCAGAGACCCCTACCTCTATACCATCGGATGGCACATCCGATGAAACGAAGATGCTTCGTCACTCCGTTCCTCTGCATGACAGGGGTGGAACGTAATTGTTTCCAGCAACCATAGAAACTATTTCTACGGGTCGCGAAAATAGTTTTTACGGGTCGCGAAAATAGTTTCTGCGGGTGGCGGTGAGTGTGGGCGGACGCACCATGGTGCGTCCCTACGAGTGGGTGTATACAGATTTTTCGGACAAGTCCTCAACAACTCGTCTTTTGGTTCGTTTTCTTTTGTCCGAGCAAAAGAAAATGAATGCAACTCTGTGGTGAAAAAAATACTATGCCACACTACGGGTCGTAGTATGGCATAGTACGCTCCTTAGTATGGCATACTACGAATCGAATACTGCCGACCGACGGAGCACGAACACCCGATGGACGACGGAGGGTGACACGTGTGACACCTGTGACGGTAGTTTTCAAACATTATATCGTATGATTGCTATTATTGTTTTAAAATAAAAATAATATATATACACGTATAAATGTTATAAAAAGGGTGTCACAGTTGTCACACGTGTCACCCTTTTTCTACAAAGGCAGTTCCTGTTCCTCACCGTCACGTACTGTCACTTTTCGGTTGCGGACGATTTCCTCCACACAATACCGGTATACCTTGTAGCCACGCGCCTTTTTCGTTCGGACACTCTTGAATCCCAACTTGTTCATCAATATCCCCACCTTGGTATGACTCAGCGGCGCCTTCAGTTCCTGATTGATGACGCTCATCACATCCGCCACACTGTACACCTCGTATGCTTCGCCGGGATGGGGGAGGCGGAAGTGCTTCCGTATCTGCTCCTCCTCCAGGTTGGGCGCCTCGAATCGGCTGACGTGTGCGGCCAGGGCACGGATTTCCTCCTCGTCGAACCAATAGGGGAAGCCGCTTTGCCACAGGTGCAGCACCTGACTGTACAGTCCGGTGTAGTCGATGGGGTGGTCGTAGGGACTGAGGATGTTCGTCACCTCGAAGGGCAGCCAGCGGCGGTTGCCGGTGATGTCGGTCAGGAAGTTCAGGTGGTTGCCCGTGCCGCAGAACGAGGCGAGGTGCGGGCGTACCTCCTTGTTGCGGGCGTAGGCGGCCCGTTCCACCACATGAGGCAGCGTCGCCGCCGCCTTTATCTGGTCCACCTCCTCGTCGGTCATCGTCACGATTTCCTCCAGACAAATCAGTCCGGCTTCCGCCATCAGCAGGCGGTCGTCCTTGTTCATGCGGCGGCTGTTGTTCTTCGCCACATAGTAGTTGCGCAGCTGGGGCGGCAGCAGGAAGTGGAACCAGGTGGTCTTGTAGATGCCCTGCCTGCCTATCAGCACCAATATTTCGTGGTTCACCCGTTCGCTCAGGATTCCTGCCACCATGGCCACCATCCATTTCTTCAGACAGCGGTAGAAGGTGTTGCGGGCTTCGGGTGCATCGTCGGCCAGCGTCACCGTATCGGCCAGCCGGCGGATGTAGTCGTCGTCGGTCTCCTGCCAGGATGGCAGCCCGTAGAAATAGTCCTTGAAGGGATGGAACACGGGCACGAACTCCGAGCAGAGCACCAGCCGCAGGTCGGCAAAACGCATCGGTTTCTGCTGCTTGTTGATGCGGCTCCACAATGTCCCTTCGTCGCGGTCGGTCATCGGCCGGAAGCCGTCTCCGCTGTCCTTCCAGCGTATTTCGGTCATGCGGGTAATCTCGTTCCAACGGAAGTCCGCCAGCTCGGCGAGGCACGTTTCTATCTCTTCTACGGAGATGTATTTGGACTGTTCGCTTTGGGGCTTCTTCTGGGCGTGCTTGCCGTTGGGCGACAGTGTGGCGTGCTCGTCGGTCCGGGTGCTGTAGCACGAGCGCACATGGCTCTCGATGCGGAGGGGGTCGTAGTCGGGGAACCGTCGTTGCAGCCATTCGGCCGCCTCGGCTTCGTCCACTCCGTAGCGGTTCAGCTCATAGCCTGCACGGCTGATGTATTCGTTGTGCCGCCCCGGCTCGTACACATAGCCCTGACGGGCCAGCTGCCGCTCCACCCGTTTCCATACCCCGGCCACCTCCACCTTTCCGTAGTCCACCGTGAACACCTCGGCCTCCCGACGGTAGAGGGCGTTCGGGTCGTGGCACAGGGCACTGCATCGGGTGGCATCCTTCACCGCCTCGTCGCAGTCGGCAATGCCCAACAGCCGGCAATAATGTTCATTCCCCTGCCGGAAGGCCTGCAGGTACGTGTGGCGGTCGGCCACGCCCTCCACGCGGAAGATGATGCGCAGTCCCTTGCCGGACAGGGTGACGTAGACCAGCAGCCAGTAGGGGTCGTCCTTCAGCCGTTCCAGCATCCGTGCCACCTCTTCCTCGCTCCGCTTGTCGATGTCCACCAGCGAATAGCCGGTGAAGCGCTCCACGTTCTTGTAGGCCCGGCTGCCACGGAGCACCACGGCCGGGGTGAAGGCCGGACACCGGCTCCGTTTGATTTTGGCGGCATCGTCGTCGAAGCCTTGCGACTGGAAGTAGCGGTACTTCCTGGTGTTTTCCTTCAGCGTGGCATCGGTGGTAATGAGCCGGTGCACTTCTTCCAAAGTGATGAGTCCCGACGGCTGGTTGGTGGTGAGCCGTGGGAAGAATGAGAATTGGTTTTCCTGTTTCATGAGTACGTCTGTTTTTAGTGCTTACTTTTTATAAAAGTAAGCAGTATCTTCCGATGAAACATCCAATGCCGCCAACCGGATGTACCATGAACTTTACCTCCTTTACAGGGGTTAAATCGTTTATTCTTAATGGGTTAAGCGCCGAAAAGAATAAAAATTCGTAGTACATTTTGTTTCCTGATTCAAATACATTATATTTGCACTGAGTAAAAATACTCACTCCACTGAGTAAAATGTAGAGTTATGTATAAAAGAGCTGAATATCAAACGATTAAAGAAAGAATAAAGGAATCCCGTAAATTCATACAAGTTGTTATGGGAGCCAGACAGATTGGGAAATCAACCGTAGTGAAGCAAGTCCTGAACGATTTGGATGAACCTTATCGGATGTTTTCCGCAGACAATGTTCCCACCACCAACAGTGCTTGGATTGCTGATTGTTGGGCGGCAGCCAGAAGCCTGAAAGAGAATAAAGGCTGGGATAGCATCGTTTTGGTAATCGATGAAATACAAAAGATTACGAATTGGAGTGAAGTAGTAAAAAAAGAATGGGATGCTGATACTTTCAATGACACCAACATTAAGGTATTGTTGTTGGGCAGCAGTCGTGTGCTATTGGAAAAAGGATTGTCCGAATCGTTGGCCGGACGTTTCGAAGAAATCAGAATGACCCATTGGAGTTATCAGGAAATGAAGGAATGTTTTGGTTTTACACTCGACCAATACATTTTTTATGGCGGCTATCCGGGGGCAGCATCGCTGATTCATGATGAAGACCGTTTCAGTCAATATATACAATCGGCCATTATCGAAGCTACCATCAACAAGGATATTCTGATGGATACCCCAATCAGTAAACCTGCACTTCTGCGGCAGACATTTGAATTGGGAGCAGCCTATTCGGGTGAAATCCTGTCATTGAACAAGATGTTAGGGTCGCTTCAAGATGCAGGAAACACCGTGACATTAGCCAGTTACATCCATTTGCTGAATGAAAGCGGATTGCTGTGCGGACTTCAAAAATACAGCATTGATATAGCAAGAAGAAGGGCAAGCATCCCCAAATTACAGGTTTATAACAATGCCCTTAAAATGGTGTATAATCCATTGGCTTTCGAAAACGCTCTTGTTGACAGAAAATCATGGGGACGAATCGTCGAGTCCTGTATTGGAGCCTATTTGGTAAGTCAAGCTTTTGTGCATCGTTTCGAAGTCTTTTATTGGCGCGAACGTGATGATGAGGTCGATTTCATTCTGCGTAAGAAAGGCTCTGTTGTAGCGATTGAAGTGAAGAGCAATGCCGAAATAAAGACAGCAGGGCTGGAAAAGTTCAAGCAACTCTTCCAACCCTCAAAAGCCTTTATCGTAGGTGATGGAGGAATAAGCATCGAGGATTTCCTGTCGATGGATATCCGTAAATTGTTTTAGCACCTACCTCCATATCCGCCTTTGCCGCACCACTTCCCTCGTTAGGATTCTAAACACTTCTTCCTCCGAAAAGCCGACGAAGGTAAGGGTGAGGCTGAGGTGACGGGCATACTTGTGGGTGATGACCGGCTCATGGGGACAAAGGACGGGCCGCACCCTGTCAAACAAATCGACCGCCCGGACGATGATGTCTCTCATCTGTTCCGTGCGGTCATTCCCTTGGGGTTGAATCACGTAGCGCACTTTGGTGTGCAGTCCCATTTGGGAAGGCTTCTGTGCCTTCTGTTCACTTTTTTTTCATAAGCTTCATGTAGAATATGTATTAAAATTGAATCACGTTGACTATACTTAATTATCCGATAAGCAATTGCAAAATAAATAGATAATGCAATTGTTGTCTATTAGTTTTTCAAGTTTCTTTCTTGAAAGCGATGTAAATAATTATTTCAAGTATCGCAAGCTCTACTTGTAGTAGTTAAAGGAGTTAAAGTAGTTATCACTTCGCTTCGCTCGTTAGTAGTTAAAGGCCGATAGTTTTGCTTCTGAATTTTTTTTATTTATATTTGCATGGTCCTACGCCGAGACTCTGCCTTCGGGAAGAGAATAAGGGGTGGGGCAGACATATGGAAAGGCGTTTACTACGCTTTGGTTTTGACACATCGAAACTTCGCAACTTTTGAATTGTAAGTTAAAAACCAAGCAATTGTGAATGTCCCGTGGGTGTGCTATATACATACCCTCTATGCCTTGATAGCCATTGGTGTATTCGTACACCAATGGAACTATCGGTGTAGTGGATTGTTATACATACTGGCGTGGGCTTTGCATTGCTCGTTTCTACTTACAAGGTAATGCGAAGACCTCGATGTGTGGAGCGAGCGACAGTGCAGGGCTTCACGCTTTTTTTATGTCTTTACCCTAATACCATTGATAACACTTGCGGTTGTGTAGCCTTGGCCGTTAGCCTACGAAGAGCCTATGGCCATTGAAGTAGACATACTGGAGGACTACATCAACAGCATATCTCCCGAACTGCTTACCACCCTGCTCAAGGACCACACCACGAGCAAGGAGGGAGAACCACAACGCAATATCTTTTGGGCCACCTCGGACTACGAACATCTGGGCGAGGAATACGGCTACCATTCCCCCATACTTCCCCATCTCATTACCGGCGATAACGGCCACGTCATCATGCCGCGCGTGCTGAAGAATCGTGATACACAGACGGCTCGTTCGCGCGATATGGCCGAAGTTTTCACCCCTTCGTGGATTTGTAATGCACAAAACAACCTTATCGACGAGGCGTGGTTTGGCCGTAAGGGGGTGTTCAATACGGAGTACATCACCGAACAGGGACAGCACGCTTGGCGTGCCACTACCGACCCGATAATCTTTCCTGAAGGCAAGTCGTGGCGAGACTATGTGCGCGACACCCGAATGGAGATTACCTGTGGCGAGGCTCCCTACATCGTCAGCCGTTACGACACGACTACGGGCGAGGCCATCCCCTTGGAAAAACGCATCGGACTGCTCGACCGCAAGCTGCGTGTAGTGAGCGAGAACACCACAACCTCGGGCGAATGGCTCGAATGGGCACAGACTGCCTACAAGAGCACCTACGGCTACGAGTGGCAGGGCGATAATCTGCTCATTGCGCGCGAAGCTATGCTCATCTCCTTCATCGAGTACTACGAAGCCAAGTTTGGCAAACAGCCCCTGCTCAAGTCCATCAACTACATTGCCTACATCATCTCGTGGAACGTGTGGCAGATGGACGGCCTTAAAGGCGTAGTGCCCGATTCGTGTACCGACAGAGTGGAGATAGAGCAGACACTCTTCGACGGCCCCATCGAGAGGGTAATCCCGTGCGAGGGATGCACGAAGGACGACATCCACCGCCACAATGGTACCTACTGCCTTATCCGTGACTGGGGTACCAAGGAGCACCGACGAATCCGATTTATCGACCTCATCAAATAGTGCGACTATGAAATTCACCTCTTCACTGAAACTTAAACTCATCTATGTGTTCCGCATCAATGATGCAGCACACCAGGGTTGCCTGAAAGTGGGCGAAGCCACGTGCGACAGCGACAACGTCTTCGGCCTCGCACCCAACAGCAAGGCGCTCAACGAATCGGCTAAGAAGCGTATCAACCAGTACACCCAGACGGCAGGCATCGCCTACGACCTCCTGTATACGGAGCTTACCATCTATAATAGTAAGAAACGGGGCCTCTGCTCGTTCAACGACAAGGAGGTGCACAATGTGCTGGAGCGATCGGGCATCAAGAAGAAGGTGTTCGACACGGCCAACAAGGCCAACGAGTGGTTCATTACCGACCTTGAGACTGTGAAACGTGCCATCGCCGCTGTCAAGGAGGGACGTGAGTCGCTATCCACAGCTGAGATATCGCACGACCGCACACCCATCGTCTTCCGTCCCGAGCAGCGCGATGCCATAGAGAAGACCAAGCGCCAGCTCAAGAAGGGCAACCAAATGCTGTGGAATGCCAAGATGCGTTTCGGCAAGACCCTCTCAGCTTTGCAAGTAGTCAAGGATATGGATTTCGGGCGTACACTCATCCTTACCCATCGTCCAGTGGTGGACAGCGGATGGTTTGAGGACTTCGATAAGATATTCTACGACCGTCCCGAGTTTGCCTATGGCTCGAAGAACAATGGCGACAGCCACAGTTCGCTGGAGACACGAGCCAAACAGGGCAAGTGCCAGTATGTATACTTTGCTTCCATGCAGGACCTCCGCGGCTCGGAACTCGTAGGCGGCCACTTCGACAAGAACAACGAGGTGTTTGCCACCGGTTGGGACTTCATCATCGTGGACGAGGCACACGAGGGCACACAGACCGAGCTGGGCAAGGCGGTTATGACCGAACTGGTGAAGAGCGATACCAAGGTGTTGCGCCTGTCGGGCACGCCGTTCAACCTGCTCGACGAGTTCAAGGAAGGCGAGATATACACTTGGGACTACGTGATGGAGCAGCAGGCCAAAGCGACTTGGGATGAACTTCACTTCGGCGACCCCAACCCCTATGCCTCGCTGCCCACGATGAACATTTACACCTACGACCTCGGTCGTCTGCTCCATGAGTTTATCGACGAGGATGTGGCATTCAACTTCCGCGAGTTCTTCCGTGTTGACGAGGAAGGCAGCTTTATCCACGAAAAAGATGTGAGGGCGTTCCTCAATCTGCTCACCAAGGAGGACAAGGAGAGCTACTATCCCTTTGCCAATGAGGAGTACCGCAACATCTTCCGCCACACGCTGTGGATGGTGCCGGGCGTGAAGGAGGCACGGGCACTGAGTGCGATGCTACAGAGACATCCCGTATTCCAGCATTTCAAGATTGTCAATGTGGCTGGCGATGGCGACCAGGACGAGGAGAGCCGCGATGCACTCGTGGCTGTAGAAGAGGCTATTGGTAAAGACCCCGATGCCACACGCACCATCACACTTTCATGCGGACGACTCACGACGGGTGTCAGCGTTAAGGCTTGGACGGCCGTGTTTATGTTGTCGGGTTCGTACAACACCGCAGCATCCACCTATATGCAGACTATCTTCCGTGTGCAGACACCCGCCACCATCAATGGCCGTGTGAAGGAGCAGTGTTACGTGTTCGACTTTGCCCCCGACCGCACTTTGAAGGTCATTGCCGAGACGGCCAAGATTTCGGCCAAGGCGGGCAAGACCAGCGGCAACGACCGCAAGATAATGGGTGCGTTTCTTAACTTCTGTCCCATCATATCAGTCGAAGGTTCCAAGATGCTTCAGTTCGATGTACCCCGTATGCTTGAACAATTGAAGAAAGTATACGTGGAACGTGTCGTGCGCAACGGCTTCGAGGACAAGAGCCTCTATAACGATGAGTTGATGAAACTCAACGACCTCGAACTGCAGGAGTTTGACGACCTGAAGAAGATTATTGGTCAGACCAAGGCCATGCCCAAGACCAATCAGGTGGACATCAATAACCAAGGACTTACCGATGAACAATACGAGGAACTGGAGAGCCTGGAAAAGAAAAACAAGAAGAAGAGCAAGGACAAAGAACCACTCACCGAGGAGGAAAAGCAACGGCTCGAAGAACTGAAGAAGAAGCGTGAGAACCGCGAAGCCGCCATCTCTATACTTCGTGGCATCTCCATCCGCATGCCTCTGCTTATCTATGGCGCCGAGGTGAACAACGAAGACGAAGAGATTACCATTAACAACTTCGCTTCACTCATCGACGACCAGTCGTGGGAGGAGTTCATGCCCAAGGGGGTCACCAAGGAGAAGTTTGAAAGCATCAAGAAATACTACGACCCCGAAATATTCAGTGCAGCAGGCAAGCGCATCCGTGCTATGGCTCGTGCGGCCGACAAACTGAGCGTGGAGGAGCGCATCGAGCGCATCACCGATATCTTCAGCACCTTCCGCAATCCCGACAAAGAAACCGTGCTCACTCCGTGGCGTGTGGTCAATATGCACTTGGGCGACTGCTTGGGAGGCTACTGTTTTCTGGCAGAGGATAATGAAACCATACTCGCCGAGCCGCGCTTCATAGACCACGGCAAGGTGACCGCCGAGGTGTTTGCCGAGGATGCGCGTATTCTCGAAATCAACTCCAAGTCGGGCTTGTATCCGCTCTATATGGCCTACAACATCTACCGCACCCGAGTGGCCTCCTCGCTCTTCTCCGTATCGAGCATAGAAGACGAACAGAAGATATGGGACAAGGTGGTGGCCGAAAACATCTTCGTCATCTGCAAGACCCCGATGGCCAAGAGCATCACCAAGCGCACCCTCATCGGCTTCCGTAAAGCCAAAGTGAACACACGCTATTTCGAGGACCTGATCAATCAAATAAAGAACAAACCAGAACATTTTATCAAACAAGTTGAAAAGTTCGTTTCAGAAAGAATAGGCATAAAAGATATGAAATTCAATGCTGTAGTAGGTAATCCACCGTACCAAGAGGTCGTGGCACAAAAAGAAACCGCCAATGGACAAAAACGAAGCGTAAGCATATTCCAACACTTCCAAACTATTAGTGATAGATTAGCCAGATATACTTCACTGATTTATCCTGGTGCAAGATGGATTCATCGTTCTGGTAAGGGACTTGAACAATTTGGATTAGGACAAATGAATGATGTACATATGTACCTGTTGAAATTCTTCCCAGACTCAACAGACGTATTCAAAGAGGTAGGAATTGCCGATGGTTTGTCTATCGTGATGAAAGATTCCCAAAAAGAAAGCAAGGGTTTTAAGTATATATACTCTAAAGGTGGTGAAGAGGTTTCCATATATGCTGACAATCCTGGAGAGAAGTTATTCCCATTAAATCCTCTTGATGACAAGATCGTTCATTGCTTAGAAAGCATGATTTCTAAATACGCTTGTTTACACGAATCCGTTCTGTCTCAAAAATTATTCTCTATTGAGAGTGATTTCGTAGAAAAGAATCCCAACTTGGTTAGAGAATATAATGAAGACGAGTCTTTTGATCCAGAAACAGAAATCAAACTCTTCACCAATGATAAGGCAGGAAAGAGCGGAAGAGCACGATGGTATATTGCCAATAAAGATGTTATAACCACAGGAATTGAATATTTGGATAGATGGAAGGTTATTGTTTCAAGTGCCAACGCCGGAGGTCAGAAGCGTAGCAACCAAATTGCAATCGTCGATAACCATAGCGCATTCGGTCGCTCTCGCGTGGCATTGAAAACCTTTGCTACAAAGCAAGAAGCCAAAAACTTCTTCAAGTACGCAACAAGCGAAATTATCCGCTTCGCCTTCCTCCTTACCGACGAGTCCCTCACCTCACTTGCCAAGAAAGTCCCCGACCTATTGGACTACTCTGATAATAATGGGCTTATTGATTATAGCGGCAATGTGAACGAACAGCTCTACACGCTATTTGGTATTGATGACCAAAATCAACAGCATATTAGAGAAGTGTTGGCAAGTAAGAATACTAAAGAGTAACTTTAAATTATATAAGCAGTCCCCGTAAACTAAGAAGTAAGTGAAGTTTACGGGGATTTGACACATCCTCATAAATCAATATTTTTATTTCTTATTTTGTGTGGGAAATATAGTTTTTCTATTATCTATGTATATTTAAGTAAGAAATAGGATAGCCGCAGAGCACTTAGGATTCCGACATCAATTCACACATTCTACAAATAGTAAAAGACCCTGCAGAAATTTCACTGTCTGCAGGGTCTTCTGTGTTGTTTACAATGTTAATCTACATTGTATTGAGTGAGACAGTGCCTGTCCCCATGCCCTTTTATATAAATCAATTTACATAACTAATAATCCAATTTAGCGATTGTCGCCTGATCATCCATTTCTTTTGCTATGCCTTTGTATTGCTCTGAGAGGTCACCAAAGACTTTCGCTACATGCGGATATAACAACTGGCATTTCTTTCTCAAATCATCAAAATATTCTGCATTACTGCGCTCAATATCTCCACCATCATAACCTCCACGTGATGTGAAACCTCTTTTGTTGAACAAACCAATATTATAATTATGGAACAATTCCTCCGAATTCAATTCTTCCATCAGACCAAAAAGTTCCATTGGTGGCCAATTCCTCACATCTTCAGGATACTTCGCAAATAACCCTCCTATCTGGTGATAGGCGAATCTTTCCCTATCCTTTTCTTTTGCCAATTCCACAGCTCTCACCGTCCATTCTTTCAGATAGGCTAAATCAATATTACCATCTTTGTCAATACCTGGTATTGTATTCCACTCCCTTAGAAGATAAAATGCTCTCAGTGCATTGTTCTTTTTAATCGTCGCATCCTCTTCTGTCTCGACGTGATTTATTACCTCTTCTGTTTCGTGCTCTGGTCTATATAGATATGTTAGGAGTTCTACAAACAACTGCGGTTCCTCTGTCATTTTTTCATAAATCAAGCTGACATTCGATTTCGAGGAGTGGTGACTTATAAATGGAACAAACAACCATTCCAACTTAAACAGAATCTCTTTATCTGCATCTGGTCGTTTATGAAGCTCTTCCATATAGCTTTCTAATGCCAGCATATCTATTTTTTCGTTAACATCTAATGAACAACTTAGACATTCCCAAAGAAGATTCTGTAGCATACTCGTGGGTAGCTCTTTACAATAATGCCAGGATCCATTCATAGCATCCAAAGAACGGCCTACCAACCTCAACTTATTTAAGACAAGCAAAGTCATTTCGCTATAAGGGCCATAAGTTCCACCACGATAATTTGTCCAATATCGTGTTTGAATTCTTTTTGGTAGCGTTTCTATATAGTCAAATAATACAGGAGAAGGCCACATGTCTAATAAAAATACAGATGCTTCTTCCTCAGACAATTCGTAGTGCATGCCATCAAAGTAATTAATAAGCTTCTCCTCGCCTAAAGCACCTTCATAACCTCTTATATAGCCATTTGTAAATAGTTTGTCATCCTGATTTCCAAGCAATGTCAACACTTTTTCAGTCAAACCGTCAGTCTCATAAAAGCATCCCAACGAACGACCATATTCAAAGGGTTCTTTTACACTCTTTCTAATTTCAAGAACATCATCTATAGTCAAATTGTCCAGCCATTCTTTTACTGCGTCGCCTCGCATTTTATCCAAAATCTTCATATTGTAATGAAGATCTTTTTCATTCTCTCCCTTTTTCTCTTCGAGTAGCCGGGGCGACATCTCATCAAATAGCCATTTATTCTTTTCTATGATATTAGCTGGCGATAAGTATTCATATGCCATTTTCATATCACTTATTTCAGTTTCAGTCATTCGCAGGTCGTCGTCAGCTTTAATGATATTCTGGTACCATAATGTTTCGCGAAGTTCTTTCCTTGTTTCTGGATATTGTCCTCTTAAAGATGCCACAGTTTCCTTTATCCAATTTATCAGTTTTTGCCTGAGAACAAGAGGTATTGGCTCTATCTTATCAATAAGCTCTGCCAGTCTGTGATCATCTCCATCATATACAGCCATCAGCTTCTCACAGGCAAACTCTGTTATTTTCCAAATATCCACATAAGCCGCACCTTTCGGTACAACCATATCATAACCACGCCATTTAAGTTGGTGAGTGCCGGAAGAGACTGCGTGCCGTTTCGGTAATAGCGAAATTAGGAAATCCCAATTCTTGGAATAATCACATCTCAATACAACATCTATAATAGACAGTCTTTGATCTATCGTTGCTGTAGTATGAGGTAACCAGGGGAGAAAAATGTCAACCAAACTATTAAAAGGTCGGTTACTAAGCCTTCCACCTGGGTCTTTCTCTGACAACATCAATAGTATTTCTGTCACATCCTTCAATGATTCTGGTAGCCAAGCAAGACTTTCTAATGCCCAAAGCAAATATGGATGATTGCTTTCTGGCGCGATGATGCCTTCCTTCTCATTGAACATAGACATTACAGCTGAGTTTTCTTCCATTAAGGACCGTTTCACCTCTTCCAAAAATACCGATGGAGAAGACTCTGCAATCAAAGGAAGAACTTTCGCCATATTATTCCATCTACAAGCACTTGCTCCGCTTACCACTTGCCGCAGTACGTTGTCTACCTCCTTTTGCAAAGAATACTCTACCTTTAGTATTTGATTTCCATGCCATGCAAGTATAATCAGAGAATTAAGCAATCCCTGTTTAAGTTGATGAGAATATGTGTCATCCTCACAAGACAACACCTTAACCGACAATGCCTTTAATTCATTTATATGTTCTTTTCGAATGAGACGGGACATATCCGACCATAAAGACAAAGGCGAGGTAATCCTCCAAAGTGCGCCTACAGACATGACGGGTGGAACAGGCTTTTGAGACCAACGAGCCATTAATGTTTGGAAATCATTATATTCCATTTTTGACAATGAGGCCATCACCTCTTTATCACCATCGCAATTCTCATTCCATCTCTCAACGATAAGCGCAGGCACTAATTCTATAACATCATCGTTGTACAGCCAGTCCACCCGAAATATAGGGAAACCTAAAGCCTTTTTTATCATCGTAAGATTGCACGAACAATCTTTGACAAGTCTTTTTGCTTTTTCCTCCTCAATACCACTTTTCACTAAAGCGCTTTCTAATCGGAATCTGTCTGGACTTGGGAGTTCTACAACCTCCAAATTGAAGTCATCACCAGGTCCCAATGGTACAAGAACAATCTTACCATTGGCTACTGCTTGGAACAAAACAGAAGGATTATCAAAATCTGGTACAAGGTTTATCATTCCTTGTTGAACACCCATTTGTCTGAATGCGGCCTTATCGTCCACCACAATTGTTTTGGCATAAAAATCCTTTTGTTCATTTTCTGGAAACAACTTTCCTGCCGCCAATATAAAAGCCAAAGCCTCTTCTTTAGACGAAGCACGATATGCTCTTATGGTTGGGCTAGTAAGTAAATCTTTCAACTGCAAGGCAATATCCTCACGACCTGCAGTATAAAAGGATGCATCCAATTTTATCCCGTCCCATTCCAAAAGCTCTTTCAAAAGATCACTGCCTGATATTAAATTGTTAGCCGGCATTCCTACCAATTGTGAGAACCAAATATCTACAGATGGGACAGACAGAATCCATTGTACAAGCAATGTGCTATCATATACCCGAACATCTTTCCAAATACCGTCCTTCTTTTTCTCTTCTTCCCAGTCTTTCTTGTTGCCCCAACACCTAGGTGTCATAAATATAAAAGTGGTCTCAGATTTGTTTAGTCCTTCATAGTTATTACTAGACCTAGTAGTATAATCCCTCTCTGCCTTGGTCTTGAAATCTTTGTTTGTTCCAAACTCTAGAATACACTTTCCTTGGGGAATATATGCCGTTCCCCGCACAGTTTCAACTTCACCATCAAAACCGCCCATATTCACTGCACTCCCAAAAGGTATATCACACTTCGTCAACTCGGGTGTCGAGCCATATACCAGTTTCTGAATCAACAATGGAAAATCGCCCTTAGCATTGTAGGTATCAGCCCACTGCTCTATTTGTGATCTGTCTAACAACATCGTATATTGATTTCTCTGATTAAACATTCTGCTTTATATCTTTTATAGTTCTGTTATATCCAGAAGTTTTTTAATCTCTCTACCTTGTTTTACTTTCATCTTACCCAGGTTGCTTCTCGCTCTAATCCCTCAGTCTTATAAATGTTGTTGATGTGGCGCACAATTGATGTTCTATCAGTATTGAACAATTCAGCCATCTGCGCTTGTGTCAGCCACACAGTCTCATTCTCCATACGGACATCAATCTGTATCTGTCCGTCTTCGCTTTGATAGATGATTATCTCTTTTGTCATATCTTACACAATAAATATATGCAAAGATAATGATATTTCCATAATTACAAGTTTGTGTCTGTCATTAATCTGTAACTTGCGTTATAATTCCTCATCCTTGTCCTCTTTCCGTCCAATCCCCAAGCCAAACAAAAAGAACGCAGCCATGAGGCATTAGGAAAATGCAAGAAGTAAGCGAAACGTGAGTTTTTGAGTTAATAAGTTTTTGAGTTTAGAAAGTCTATACTTCCGATTTCAACACCATGTAAGCAAACCGCAGGATTTGCCTACCCATATGCTACGAAAATTATGTACAGGATTTACCGTAAAGTCATGAGTTATAGCTCATAATCCCATAACATTAATCCTCATTTCACTTTTCGGGGGAATATGTGGGTGAATTTACCTTGGGAAAATGTTAAAAAACAAGATTTCAAGATTATTTTTGGGAGAAAAGTGTTGTACGTATGATATTTTGTCGTAAATTTGCGTCAAATAAAAGCAACACCATACTTTCTTGTATGGTATAGAGCCACTTACGAGTGGCTTTTTTTATATCGAAAACACATGAAAAGAGTAACGTTTTATATTGATGGGTTCAACTTCTATTTTGGCCTGAAACGAACTAAGAAGATGCATTCGGAGTGGGCACAGTTCTATTGGATAGATATGGTCAAGCTCTGTGAAAGTTTTCTTGGCAAGGACCAAGTATTAGAAAAGGTGGTGTATTTTACTGCATCTCCACTTAGTCCACAGAAAAACAGCAGACAAAGTGCTTTCTTGAATGCGAATAAATTGATTAATGGAGACCGCTTTGAAATTGTTCGCGGAAAGTATCTAGAGAAACATATTGTTTGCCCATATTGTAAAAATGACATTACACGTCCTGAAGAGAAGAAAACCGATGTCAATATCTCGATAAGGATGATTGCTGATTGTGTGTTAGATAAAACCGATACAATAGCTCTTGTTAGTGCTGATAGTGACTTGGTTCCTCCATTGGAATTTATACAGAAACAATATCCCCAAAAAGGAATAAAGGTCTATTTCCCACCTTCTAATTATAGCTCGGACTTAAAGGACAATCTACTGCATCATCGAAGCAAACCTGTGCTGATGAATAAGAATAGGTTAAGATTCTTAAATGCTATTATGCCCGATGTCGTAGAAAAGGATGGGAAAAAATATACAATACCTGAGAAATGGAAACTGAATTCAAAATAAGGAATTGATTACCATTATTTCATATCAGTCCTCCAAGTTTATAAAGATGCTACCCAGCTCGGGCTTTGCCCCCAAGCGGCCGATGCGGTAGGAGTTGTAAAGCGAGAGGTTCTTGTGCAAGCCGAAGGAGTCGCCACGGGAATATTCTGACGAAGCGGGCCGACTTTTGCGTCAGTACCAGACTGGCGTGTTCATTCTGCCTCATATAATCGAAAATGAAATCATACAGTCTGGTTGCAAACTGAATGATTTCATCGACTTGTCCTCCTACAGCAAAGAACCAAGAAAGATATTTTCAAAGCTATATTCAACCATTCATTTCATCCGGGATTTCCTCAGGAAGAAGCGGACGTTTTTTCCAAGGAATCAAGAACAGCAATACTACCATCATCAGGATGACTGCCCAAAGCGTATAACCGGCCATTCCTTTTACCGCCAGAAGCATCGATTGCAAGGAAGCCATTTTCAAGCCCACCGGCCAAGCCATGTCGGGTGAAAGTGTAGTGGTCAGATTGCTCAAATGCTGGAGCTGGAAGTATTGCATGCCACAACCATAAAGCGAAGCACCTATAGCCGGGCCAAGAATGCTTCGGCCACCCAGCATCAGGCAAATCCAAGTAGGCATCAACCGATAAGGCAAGCGTTGATAGGCATAAATCATGCAGATGCTATACAGGATGAAATGCCCCCAATTACGGATGACGGTAATGAATATCATATCACTATAAGTGGTCTGCATCTGCACGCTGTTGTAGGTCCACCACATGGTATAACCGAAGATGGCAAATCCCAAAGCCATCACCCATTTGTAGCTCACCTTGAACTTCATGCGAAGCACCACCACCGTAATGCAACCGATGAGATAGCCCAATGGTCCCCAATTCGTGAGTTGGTTCTGCGTGAACGTATCGAGCTGCAAACCCACCGCCGTCATCACATTGGTCAGTGCCGACGAAGTGTTGAGAATATTTGCCAACGTATAGACAATGATTGCCACCCATACATTGCGGTACTTGAACAATTCCATACGGAAGTAGCGGTCTTCTTCCTTTCGTTCCAACGTGATTCCTGTAAAAGCTAGCACACCCAAAACGAAGACACCGAGAGCCGTCCATATATACGGAGAATCGAACCAATCAAGCGTCTTTCCATAAACGAAGATATATGCCAAGCCACCTAATATCATGCAAATGCTGACAAAGTCGGGCAGATATTTCAAACCGCCATCCAATCTCCAGGGACGGAATGGACAATGCCCGTCGGGAACTACCGGAGCATCATCGGGAGACATGGCCGATTCGCTCACACCGCTCCACTCCCTCGGCTTCTCCAAGACTGCAATCAGAATCATCAATACCGCCAAAATAGCATTCCACAAGCGAGGCACTTCCGACCACAGATGCCAATCGGCAAACCAAGAACCCAACCAAATGCCCAAGACGGCTATGGACATAAAATAGAGGTTAGCAAACGGAACCATGGCCGACTTGCCCATCTCCACTTCGTCCCATTGGGCAGTTGTCCGCCCATCTCCCTTAGGACCGAGCATATAGCGGAAATCACGCTTCAGCACCAGACGGGCAAAGGTCGCAAAGTTCACAGCCATCAGCCACAGACGAAGCGCACCGAACACAATGTTACACAAGCAAAGAAGCTTGATGTCCTCCGTGTGCATACACACTTCACCCAACACAATCCACAAGCCGAATCCCCATAGAAACATCGACCGATGCTGCCGCACATACGATACCTTATAGAATAAAGGCGCAGCCGCTCCCGTCCCAATCATTCCGCAAAGGGAACAGAACGTAAAGTCTTCCGACCAAAGCTGCAACGTGCCGATGGTATCTGCCGATACCGAGCTGTACATGGCACCGCACGTCATGATTGGCATAAAGAGGATGAGCAGCAAAGGCACAGACACCCATTTAGGCACCCACTGACGGAAGACCCGATTCTCAAAATAGGGTACATAATCATTCATCTTACTTCTCTGCTTTAACGACCACCATCATACCGGCTGCCATCTTGTTATAATCCTTCTGTGACAAACCATCAAAAGCAATACGTACCGGTACGCGTTGCTGAATCTTCACGAAATTGCCGGCACTGTTGTCGGTCGGTACACTGGAGAACTTGCTACCCGTGGCTCCAGCAATGTCCGTAATATGACCTTCGTATTCCCGTCCTTCGATGGCATCGATGGTCATCGTCACTTT
>JAFWYQ010000031.1 GCA_017517605.1 Bacteroidaceae bacterium | reverse complement strand
TATCGCTTAAGCGTAATTTCAGTAAAGGTTAACTCTTTTTTCATTATCGCTTTAGCGTTTTTCGAATAACGCTTAAGCGTTGCTGGAAAATAGTCAATTTTGGCTGCACTCACTCTATGACTTTTTTGAAAAGTTCTTCAAATCCCTTACGAAATCCCCCTTTTTTCTCCCCTCAACGTACTATTTTTCCCCAAAAAAGCCCTTTTCTTGATTTTTCAGAGGCAAAATCGCGAACAAGAAATTTGCCCCTATCTGATTATACATCAGATGTATTACTACAATAATGGCCCTATTTCCTTCGCGTATTTTTCATCATGCCGTACTCCCCTACGTAAATACACAATTCTCGAAAGCTGGAATATACATTTTGACAAAATGTCATTTCTCGGTTTTAGACATAAGTACATAAGAAACATAAGAATTGATGACTTCTTTATTGGTGTCCGGTAAACCTGGGATAACTGAAACGACATGAACCATATTGTATTAACGGCATCAATAATATCGACTTCACGTTAATCTTATGTCTCTTTTGTCCTTCTGTCACACAAGAAAAATTCTGCGTTCATCCGTTTCATCTGTTTCATCCGCGTTCCATTCCTTGTCAACTCGTCAACTGATTGTAGATTGTTACTCGTAGCTCGTAGCTTGTAGCTCATCACTAATTCCCGTTTGTACTTTGTAATTGGTAAATTGTACATAAATATATGTTCTTCAACATAAAACCATAAAATTCTTCACTCTTCGTTCTTCATTCTTCACTTTTTTTGTACCTTTGCCCCGTCCCATGCCGAATGCCCTCCATCGTGAGGGAGTAGGGTGGGGAAATACATAGATGGAAAGGCGTTTACTTGACGCTTTGTGTTTGACGACCTAAGAATCTCGCAAATTCTCAAATCTTGTCGAAAACAAAGCAGCGGTAGGTGCCCTATTGGGATATGTCTATATTCTTGGCTCGTTCTTCATCCGAGGGACGGGTCAGGTTGTTATACATATCGGCGTGGGGTTTTCTAACGTTGCTCGTTCTGACAGGATTGGGCAATGCGAGAGCCTTTAGGTCGTGGGACGAGCAGCAGGCCAGATTCCCACGTCTTTTTTTATATGTATCCCTGATAAACTATAAACAAAAAGCAAAACATTGTATAAATTGCCGACTCTGGGGAAATCTATAGGCGCAAAACTTATATTCGTATGAAACGATTGATTTCTCTGGTTGCCGTGCTTGCTTGCATGGCAGTGGGCTATGCCCAAAGTTCGTTGGTGGCTACGCTGAATCATGGCGAGGACGTATCTGTGTATTATGGCTATGGTGCTTTGGCCGAGGCTTATGAAGCGGCTACTCATGGCGACTTGATTACCCTTTCAAGCGGTATGTTCAAGAGTGTGGACATTGCCAAGAACATCACAGTACGTGGTGCTGGTGCCGGTGCAACGGACGATTGCACACGATTGGATGGGAACTTTAACCTCTATGGTGTGCCCGACAGTGTGGATGCTACAGGACATTTGACTTTGGAAGGTTTATATAATGATGATTACATTTGTTATGGAGAAATGAGTTATAATCTACCTGTTAAAAATGCACATTTTATCAAATGTCGTTTAAATACTATAAAATCATACAATGCTTCTTCAAAACTATTCAATGCCATATTAATTCAATGCAAAATAACAAAAGAACTTGATGTTAATAATGAAGGCGAAAAAGTAACGTGTTTTAATAGCTACATAAGAAGAGTCTGTACATCAAACAATGAGAATTCTAATTACGCCTTTAATAATTGTTTAATTGAAGGTTATCCTTATGATTGGTCAAATTCCTTATTTACAAATTGTATTTTATGGCCATCTTATACAGGAAATCCAATTGTACGTTCTTGCCAAGCTTTCAATTGTTTAGGATTATACAATAGTGAAACCCTTGATTTATTCGAGTTTCTTTATCCTTATAATCAATATGAGAGTATAAAAGATGATAATGTCAGCACCATTTTTAAAACATATACCGGCACCTATTCCGACACAGAGACCTTTGAACTTACCGACGAGGCCAAGGCCAAGTATGTAGGAACTGATGGTCGTGAGGTGGGCATCTACGGTGGCAACTTCCCCTTCACCTTCAAGAGTGACCTACCTAAGATTAGCAAGTTCAATGTGGCTTCACAGTCTACCGAAGACGGCAAACTGAAAGTGGAGATTGAGGTGAGTGGTGTGGAATAATCGTATCCTAAAGAAGTTTGAACTATGCGAAAAATATTGCTGATACTGTTCCTTTGCCTGCATTGGGTTGCAAGGGGACAAACGGGCTTTGAATACCGCTATTGGTTCGACGGACAGAGTGAAATATGGCAGGAAGGAACTTCGCAGGAGGCCGCTTGGGACATGCAGATTGATGTGGCCCAATTGTCCGACGGCTTGCATTTTCTGCATTATCAGGTCACTGAGTCCGACACGCTCCATTCGCCTGTTCGTACAGCCCTCTTTGTGAAAAAACGGGTCAAAGAAGAGATGCACGACTTCACAGTCTATTGCTATATCAACGATTCGCTTTGGACAGAGCAGAATCTCACCGCAGAGGGAGGCCTGATAGATTGGAATCTCGACGTAAACACGTTGAAAGCAGAGACGTTGCATTCGATGTTGGTTGTGATGAAACTGCCTGATGGAAAGGTGGTCGCAACCAAGCAGGCTTTCTTCATGCGCGCCAAAACGGCAGAAGAACTTGGCGAACTCACCTGTTTCTACTCCCTCGATGGAGGCAAGACCATACGGGAAGGCGGAATCCTGCAGGACAAAGGATTCTGTTTCGATGTGGATATAGAATCCTTGAACGATGGTTTGCACCAACTGCTGTGTATGTTGGTGGACGATGAAGGTACAGTCATACGCACTTGCACCTACCACTTCATCAAGCAGCGCGATACCAATCTCCGCTACGACTATTGGGTGAACGACGATATGGCCAACCTGCGTACCGTGGTGGCCAATCACGTAAAACCTTATCATCTGATGGACATGCTGGAAGTCGGTACATATCCCATCCGCTCAATGGATTTCCACTTTGAGGTAGAAGAAGGCACACCTTATATATATGGTAAGAACGACCTGCACGTGAGAGTCTATAACAGCCAAGGCGGATATGCAGAGGAAAGTTGTATGTTCATCGACGGAGCATCGCGTAAAGAGGTCATTCCGATGGCAGAGTTGCAACACGGAGAAATCCGCACAGATGCAACACCCGCACAGAATGAAATCCATTGGTATCAGGTGAAAACCGTTTGCGGAGACAGCCTTGTCTTCAACATAAGCCAAGCAGCGAACTTGCAAGTATTCTCCCCCACAGGAGCACGGTTGCTCGACGTGTCGGGTGAAGAAGCCAAGCAAGCCGGTTGTGCCATTGCAGAAGATGGCGTCTGCTACGTGGCCCTGCACGACGTGACGGGTACAGCCACCGAAACCGCCATTGGGTTGAACATCCTGAATCCGACAGGTATCAACACCGTCGTAGCCAGACAACTTGTCGATGTCTATAATCTACAGGGAATAAGAGTGAAATCACAAATCCCGATGGAAAGGATTAAACAGGAACTTCCCCGTGGTATCTACATCATCAATGGCAAGAAGATGCTCATACGATAATCTATAATCCGTATGTACCCACATTAACAATCCCCGCAACCTGAAACCAAGTAAGGTTGCGGGGATTTTCCTTTTTTCCCGAAAGTTATCCTTTGCAAAAAAAAGATTGATTTATTGCTTGCAAAGGATAAAAACGCTATCTTTGCGGCAAACTAAAGAGTGGATGATATGAGCAACAGACTTTACCCTATCGGTGTACAGGACTTTGAAAGCCTTCGCAAGGATGGCTATCTGTACATTGACAAGACTGCATTGATGCATAAAATGGTGACAAGCAACCGTTACTATTTCCTCAGCCGGCCACGCCGCTTTGGAAAGAGTCTACTCATATCGACCCTGAAAGCCTATTTTGAAGGAAAGCGGGAACTGTTCGAGGGATTGGCCATCGAACAGTTGGAGAAGAAGTGGACGGTGCACCCTGTACTGCATTTGGACCTGAACATCGAAAAGTACGGTTCGGTAGAGAGTCTGGAGAATATCTTGGAAAGCAATCTTTCCCGTTGGGAGGAACAATATGGAGCTTCAGAATCAGAACGTTCCTTCTCGCTTCGTTTCGCTGGAGTTATCCGACGCGCATACGAAAAGACCAGTGAACGTGTAGCTATTCTCATTGACGAATACGACAAGCCTCTGCTTCAGAGCATCGGTAACAAAGAGGTGCAAACGGAACTCCGCAACACATTGAAGCCATTCTACGGAGTGTTGAAGACAATGGATGGCTGCATCAAGTTTGCTCTACTGACGGGGGTGACCAAGTTTGGTAAAGTGAGTGTATTCAGCGACTTGAACAATCTACGCGATATTTCCATGTTGCCTGAATATTCAAGGATATGCGGAATCTCTGAGAATGAACTACATGCCTGTTTCAAGAAAGACATTGAAGAGTTGGCAAGTTTCCAACAGAAAACTTACAATGAGATTGCAGAGGAACTCCGTAAGAATTATGACGGTTACCATTTTGTAGAAGATGCCGAAGGCATGTACAATCCTTTCAGTGTGTTGAATACATTTGCCAACAAGAAATTCTCCAATTATTGGTTCGAGACGGGGACGCCCACCTACTTGATAGAACTGTTGAAGAGCCACGATTACAACTTGGACGAAGTGAACGGAGCCATGGCAACGGATGACATGTTGAACGGGTTGGACGCTTCGGACAGCGACCCCATCCCCGTAATCTACCAAAGCGGTTATCTGACAATCAAAGGGTACGACCCCGAGTTCCGCATCTACACCCTTGGTTATCCGAACAAGGAGGTGGAGGAGGGATTCATCCGTTTCCTTGCACCACTCTATACGGCCATGCGCAACGAGGCGCAATCCATGTTTGCCGTGCAGAACTTCATCCGCGAGGTACGTACGGGCGACATCGACGGATTCTTCACCCGCCTACGTTCGTTCTTCAGCGACACTACCTACGAGTTGGTGCGCCAACAGGAATTGCACTATTCCAACGTGCTCTACATCGTCTTCAAACTGATGGGATTCTACACCCAAGTGGAATACCACACCAACAACGGACGCATCGATTTGGTGCTGCAAACACCCGATTACATCTACGTCATGGAGTTCAAACTCAACGGTACGGCCGAAGAGGCTCTCCGCCAAATCAACGAAAAGGGTTATGCCTTACCCTTCGAGAAAGACCCGCGCACACTGTATAAAATAGGTGTCAACTTCAGTCCCGAAACACGCAACCTTGACAAGTGGATGGTGGAAGGACGCTAAATAGAATAAAATATCAACATGAAACATATCGGAGCACACGTCAGCGCATCAGGAGGAGTAGAGAATGCTCCTGTGAATGCACATGCTATAGGGGCAAACGCCTTTGCCCTTTTCACCAAGAACCAACGGCAATGGGTTAGTCCACCGTTGACAGAGAAGAGCATCAAGTTGTTCAAGGAGCGTTGCGAAGAATATGGTTTCCTTCCGGAATATATCCTTCCCCACGACAGTTACCTCATCAACTTGGGCCATCCCGAGGAAGAGGGATTGGCAAAATCACGCACTGCCTTTCTCGACGAGATGCAACGGTGCGAGCAATTAGGATTGAAACTGCTCAACTTCCATCCAGGTAGTCATCTAAACAAAATCTCGCCCGAAGCGTGCCTCGACCGCATTGCCGAAAGCATCAATATTGCTTTAGAGAAGACACAAGGCGTTACCGCCGTTATAGAAAACACGGCCGGACAAGGAAGCAACATGGGATTCAGTTTCTACCACCTGCGCCACATCATCGACCGTGTAGAGGACAAGAGTCGTGTAGGCTTCTGCATCGACACTTGCCACACCTTCACCGCCGGATATGATTTAGTGAATGATTACGAAAACGTGTGGGCCGAATTGGATGAAGTGATAGGACTAAACTATCTGCGAGGCATCCACTTGAACGATAGCAAAAAGCCACTTGCCAGCCATGTGGACCGACACGATAGTTTAGGAAAAGGCCTTATGGAAATGGGATTCTTCTCAAAACTCATGCGTGACCCACGCTTCGACAACATCCCCATCATTTTGGAAACTCCTGACGAAAGCCTGTGGGCAGAAGAAATTGAATGGTTAAGAAAAGAAAGCGAAAAATAAACGAGAAAAACATTAAAACTAATTCATAATTAAACAAAACTTTTAAACCTATAAAGACATGAAAAGTGATCCTAAAGATTGTCTCTATTGTACCAACAACGAGACACTTCACAACTTGATGATTGAGATTGCCCAACTGAGTGTATCACGCGTATTCCTCTTCAAGGAGCAGACTTACCATGGCCGTTGCCTGGTGGCTTATAAAGATCATGTGAACGACCTGTTCGAATTGAGCAACGAAGAACGCAACGCCTTCATGGCCGACGTAACCCGCGTAACTCGTGCCATGGACAAAGTATTCCATCCCGAAAAGATCAACTACGGTGCTTATAGCGACAAACTTTCGCACTTGCACTTCCATTTGGCCCCCAAGTATGTAGATGGTCCCGACTACGGAGGTACTTTCCAAATGAATCCTGGTAAAGTGTATCTCACTGACCAAGAATATCAAGAAATGATTGAAGCCATCAAGGCTGCATTATAAAACAAAAAAAGTTGTGTCAATTGACACAACTTTTTTTTATTGAATAGCGCCTTATCTATTACGATCGCCACCAAATCCACCAGGGCCACCTTGTCCACCAGGACCATTGGGACGACCACCACCGAATCCACCAGGACCACCCTGTCCTCCACGGCGACCACCACCGAATCCTTGCTGCGGACGTTCTTTCTCCATCTTTTCAAACTCCTTGTACTGCTCTGGAGTAAGGATAGCCTTCACCTCCTTATTATACTTCTCGCGAGCCTTTGCCGTTCTTGCCTCTCTTTCCTTACGCTGAGCTTCACGATCAGCCTGGCTCATCTCTGAACGGGGGGCATTACGTTGTCTTGTACCAAACCCACCCATCGTTGCTGACATCAAGCTATCGTTCAGCACTTGCATCTTTGCAGCTTGCTCCTTGTTCAGTTTCAAACGCTTTACTTGATTATCTGTCATGTTCTTCACCATCTGCTCACGGTTCATACGAGGTGCTCCACCACGCTCACCACGAGGACGGTCATTCTGTGCCACAGCGCACACACTCATTGCCAAGAAGGCAAACAAAATCAATCCGATTTTCTTCATATTTTTTTAATTTATGGTTAATGAATAATTTACGGTAACATTTAATAAGACAACAATATACAACAAAAGGTTTAATCAATAATACGTATAAATATTTATCTAATCATAAAATAACCATAAAGAGACTAAAAAGCAGAAGAGGTATGTCAAAACATTTATGACATACCTCTTCTTGAATATTTTGTTTAGAGAAAATTATCTCGGACCACCGCCGAATCCACCAGGACCACCCTGGCCCATTCTCTGGCGTTGTTCTTCCTGCATCTTTTCAAATTCCTTGTATTGGTCAGCAGTCAAAAGAGCCTTCACGCCCTTATTATATTTTTCACGAGCCTTTTCCATCTTAGCGCGCATAGCTTCGAAATCCATCTGACCCATGTCAGCACCAGGAGTGAAGCCACCCATCATAGATGACATCAAGCTATCGTTCAACACCAACATCTTAGCAGCCTGTTCCTTGTTCAATTTCAAACGTTCAGTCTGATTGTTAGTCATGTTCTTCAACATTTCGCTACGATCAAAATTAGGCATCTGTGCCATTGCACCTACGCTCATTGCCAAAGAGGCAAACAAGATTAATCCAATCTTTTTCATTTTTTTTTGTTTTTTTTGTTAATAAAATAGTTTAATATGACATTTACTAAGACATCAATATATTGCAAAAGTTTAATTGAAGAGAAAAAAAAGTTTCAATTTGAATAGAAAAACAGGTATATTCTCAACAAAAAGCGGCGCAACACGTCAGAGAATCTCCACATTCGGCTCAACCAACGCCATTGTCTTGAATCAACAGAAACGACTTTACCTGAAGGTCGACATATACGGTCAACCTTTCCCACTACATCCTCTACAGAACATTGTTCCATCGCAACAAAAGAGCCATCTCCTTGATTCCATAATTTATTCTCTTCCCTACGGATAATGCGATGAAGCAAATGCTTACCTTGATAACGGAAAAGTACAACATCCATCGGTTTCAATTCTTCTGATTTACAAGGAACAAGAATGACATCATCTTTTCCGTCACGAATCAATGGTGACATAGAAACCCCTTTCAGTTTAAAACGCACTTCATTTCCTTTGACAATTTCCTCTTCTACCCAAGAAAAGAAAAGAGTATTTGACACCGTTTTCACCATGTTCATCCAAATATGGTTCTACAAGATAGTTCCGCAGCCTCCTTATCTGGCAAACACTCCAAATGATACACAGGGACAGCTGACAGTATTCCACCAATAATTTGACTCACCCCATCGTACAACAAGTTGTCGTATGCAAACTCCGGCGGACACGAAGGATGCAGAGCGCCATACCCTTGCAATACAGTCAAACGCTTCATTCGATTATGAGGTGCTTGCGACAATCGCACGCACCCCTTCAATTCATATCGTTGATTCTTATAGCAAGGAGTCTTACCACTCCATGGACTTCCATACGCCCACACCTTCCCGTCTTCTACACGAAGAATGGGACTGTCGTCGTTCAACAATACCGCTCCCTCTATATGTTCGCGCCATAAGCGTGTATGCGTACTCTTTCCTGTACCACTTTCACCCAGGAACAGTACAGCCTTGTCATCATACACAATACAACTACTATGAACAGCAATCGTATTCTGAAGGCACGTCAACAAACCGAATCCCACCCACAAGGCAAAACGCAACAAGTACATCTCTTGGTTTCCATTCAGATACACCCGTCCTTGCTCAACATCGGCCCACATGTAAAGAGAGGCTCGTCCTTCGGGTGCAAGACAAAGCATATACACCTTGTCCGATACAAGTCCAAAGGAGCCTTCCACATCTTCATACGCCAATGTATATTGCACCTTCTCAAAGGTGGGCACATCACCTGTTTCAGCCATCATAAATTCAAGTACAGCCTCATCCGAATCCTGCATACGGAAAGGGGCAAAACCTGTAATCTCTTCTATGGCGTGGCACAACAGTTCGCCTGAAATCTTCAAACAATGCCCTGCTATCTGATAATAATGATTCATTATTTAATCAATGGTTATTATACGGTCACAATAGGACAACGAACTTTCCCTGTGCGCAATGGACAAGATGGTAAGGCCAGTATACACCTTACGCAATCCGGCCAACATGGTATTTATCTCCATTTCCGTGTGATTGTCAAGGGCCGAGGTAGCCTCATCCAACAAGATTATTTCAGCCTCCTTGTACAAGGCGCGTGCAATACCTATCCGCTGTCGTTGTCCACCAGACAAGCGTTTGCCATATTCACCCATCGGTGTATCCATGCCTTGCGGCAATTCATTGGCCCATTTATCAAGGCACACCTGTTTCAATATGTTCGTTATCTTTTCCTTATCTATATCCTTACACCCCAATGCCACATTCTCGACCAATGAACCTTGGAAGATGAAGACATCCTGCTGCACATAGCCTATTTTCCCTAACCAGGCAGGTTGGTTATCTTGTGTCAAAGGAATAGCATCCACATACACTCCGCCCGATTGAGGTTTCAGAAAGCCCAACAACAGATTGAAAAGAGTAGATTTCCCCACTCCACTGTATCCGTTGAAGCCGACGTATTCCCCTTTGCGGATAGAGCAGTTGAAGCCATCCAACACAGGAGCACCGGCTTCGTAGCCATAAGTCAAGTTGCGGATTGTAATGCTATGTTCAAAGGATATGTCCACGTTGTTAATATCCACTTCATTCGCATCGGCCAACCCTGTTTCGATGATTTGAAGACTTGGTACCGTATTCTGTATCTGCGTCCATCCCATCAGTATGCCACGCAAGGCCGGCAACAAGCGGAAAGCTGCTACAGCAAACACTCCGACCAATGCCTTTATGTCGCCTGTCCCCAATACCGTCAGCAGGGTCAGTCCCACAATTACCGACAATTCCGACAGGAACATCGGTACACGCGAGATACGCTCCATCTTCATCCGACTATTGGAAATTTGCTCCAATCCCTGTTGGAACACTTGCTTCATGGTGTCGAACCCACCGTTTACCTCCAGTTCGGCAAAGCCACCAAAGGTTTCGTTCACAATACGTGCTTGCTTTCGACGGGCATCCAACTCCTGTTCGCCGTATATACGAAGCCGTTTGCGTATACCTATAATATAGAATACCATAAAAGGCAAGAACGAAGCAAACAAGATAAGAGCCGTAAACCAATCGAACACCACCAGCGCGACCGTCACCAAAAGAATCAACAACCCATCACCGGCAATACGCAACAAGGGCGACAACATATTCAAACTGAATGCGTAGCAGACAAAGTTCACCTGATGCCCCAAGCGACTCACTCCCTGTTCGCGGATAAAGAGCAAACCTTTACGATAATAAGCGTCGAACAGCGAAGCACTGAGTCGTTTATAGAGCGACAAAAGAAAACGTTGCTGATAGCGCGAGAGCATGGCTGCAAAAACACTTTTCAGCGCAATCACCGCCACTGCCAACAAGCAGAACCATGCAGCCGCACGTTGCTGACCACCCCCATCCAACAAAAGATAGAGAACGGGCAACAACACTGCCAACCCCACAAAATCCAATATGGCCGAGAGGAAGACAGCACCAGCCACCTTCATCCCTGTCTTTCGTTCATTGGGGAGCAACAGGTTCAGTATTCGTCGTATCAGTCTCATATTTTTCTATATAGTTACTATAGGAACTATAGTTTCTATAGCCGACTATAGTTACTATAACTACTATAGTTTTCTATAATTCTACACCTCAAATATAGTCTCGGGCTTTCGGATGTGGAAGATGACAGAATCCACAATGGCCCGTCCGATAGACGCATCCTCAAAAACGGTGGAGAGCAAGCGATGCTCGTGGAAGAAGCGCCGCGTCTTGTGCCACAGCACCCGCACCTTGCCCTTGACAGGCACTGCCCTGTCGTAGCGTGGATGAAGCATTTGGGCAAACAGTTGCTCCGTCATCCGCTCGTCGGCCTCTACGGCAACGGATGTGCCGAGCAGTTGGTTGCTGAGGGTTGTCAATGAATTGATGAAACGTAGCAGACGCTCGTCGGTCACCTCTGCAGGCAAGCACCAACCATAACGCATCAGCAGGCAAGCCCAATCCATCAAGTGATGCAAGCGGATGCCGTTGCCATAGTGCTGTGCGGCATGAAAGGAAAGGAACAGCGCATTGAACTCCTTGCCCGGTGTCTGCACCGTATAGGCACCCTCGCACAACGGTGTCGGCTCGGGTTTCAGCAAGCGGTGCAACAACTCGTCCATAGGAGTGGCCACACGATACTTGGTCACATTCAGAAAAGTCTTGTGTCCCTCGATGGGAACCCCTTTATAGTAAAAGTTGCTGTGCTTGGCCGAGTGCTCCGTATCCACATCCACTCCCATCTGCCGCATCAACTCGTCAGCCAGGCGGTTGGCCTCCACATCGGTCATCTCCTCACGATTGGCCGACCATGCATAGATGTCGATGTCACCTCCCTCGCGATGGGCCGGTATCGGATAGATGGCCGACAGGCCTACACCTTTCATTTGCACCATGTGGATGCCATGCTGGCTATATAGTGCCGACAACTCGTCCGCCACACTGCAATAGTGACGGTACTTCTCCTCGTATTGCTCTACAGCCATCGCCCATGTCAGTTTCAAGGGGCGTGGCAACGGGCATTCGCCAGGTATCAGCTGTATGCCATCCCAAGCCATGGCCATCACTCCTTGGCGGGCAGCCAACTTGTAGCATTGGTGCCAAGCGGCATCGGGAATATTATCCCAAGGGACATCCGCTTCCACACGGCTATGCAACGCCATGCGCAGCAAGGCCAGCAACATTTTTTCGGCAGTGTTCAGTGACAGATTCATGGTACGTTGCTTATTCACCTATTATCCCACACTTCTTCAATGCCTCCACCCATGCAGAGGCATCTTTTCGGGCTTGGGCGGCATCAATGCCATAAGTCTCTTCCAACAAATGGGCGGCATCGTCCAAGGTAAAGGCTTTATCTGCCAACTCTTCCCACATCATGCGCGCCGAAGCGTTCAACGAAATGATGCGTGTCAGATTCTTCTCTCCCACCCCTTGGTTCACCACAATGGTCTCACCGGCTATGGTGCGGAGTCTATAGTTTGAGCTTATTTTCATAACAGCATGTTTTATATTGATTGCAAATGTAAGGATAAAAAGCGGAATAGGCAAATATCGGCATAATACACATCCGCGCCTAAGGGGATATCAGAACTCGCTGGTAAAGTGGAAACGGATGTGCTCGAAGTCGCTCTGTGCCATCTGAAGCACGTAGCCACTATCGGCCAGGAAGACATCACGACCTTCGCGGTCCTTGGCCATATACTGGTACTTGCGTTTCTTGAAGGCCTCGAGTTGGGCGGGATCGTCGCTCTCAATCCAACAGGCTTTGTAGAGGCTGACGGGCTCCCAACGGCATTTGGCGTTGTACTCGTTCTCCAAGCGGTATTGGATAACCTCGAACTGAAGCTGGCCAACGGTTCCGATGAGTTTGCGTCCGTTGAACTGGTTGACAAAGAGCTGGGCCACACCTTCGTCCATCAATTGGTCGATACCCTTGGCAAGTTGTTTCTGCTTCATGGGATCGGCATTCTCGATGTACTTGAACATCTCGGGCGAGAAGCTGGGGATACCGCGGAAGTGGAGTTTTTCGCCTTCGGTCAGTGTGTCGCCAATCTTGAAGGTGCCATTGTCGGGAAGACCGATGATGTCGCCTGCCCAAGCCTCGTCGACGGTGGTCTTGCGTTGCGCCATGAATTGGGTGGGGCTTGAGAAACGCATCGTCTTGTCGTGGCGCACATGATAGTAAGGGGTGTTGCGCGAGAACTTGCCTGAGCAGACCTTACAGAAGGCGATACAAGAGCGGTGGTTGGGGTCGATGTTGGCGGTAATCTTGAAGATGAAGCCGGTGAACTTCTCCTCGTCGGGATTCACTTCGCGCTCCTCTGTCTTGGTAGGACGAGGGCTGGGAGCTATCTCCACAAAGGTGTTCAAGAGTTCCTCCACACCAAAGTTGTTGAGTGCCGAACCGAAGAAGACGGGAGCCAACTCGCCCTTGAGGTATTCCGTTGTCTCGAACTCGGGATAGACACCTTCGAGCAACTCCAATTCACCACGGAGCTTGTCGGCCAAGTTGGAGCCAATCTGATTGTCAAGTTCCTCGGTGTTGATGTCAACAGCCACCTTCTCGGCCACCACCTGCTTGGAGGGTTGGAAAAGGTTGAGGTTATGTTCGTAAAGGTTATACACACCCTTGAATCGCTCGCCACTCTCGATGGGCCATGTAAGAGGGCGCACATGGATGTGGAGTTCCTCTTCCAGTTCGTCCAACAGGTCAAACGGGTCCTTGGCCTCGCGGTCCATCTTGTTGACAAAGATAATCACCGGCGTGTTGCGCATACGACACACCTCCATCAGCTTGCGTGTCTGTGTCTCCACACCCTTGGCTCCATCGACTACGATGATAACGGAATCAACGGCGGTGAGTGTACGGTAAGTATCTTCCGCAAAGTCCTGGTGACCGGGAGTATCGAGAATATTGATTTTGTAGTCGTGATAATCGAACTCCATCACCGAGGTGGTGACGGAGATACCACGCTGCTTCTCGATGTCCATCCAGTCGGAGGTAGCGGTCTTCTTGATTTTGTTACTCTTTACTGCTCCGGCCACTTGTATCTGGCCACCGAAGAGCAGCAACTTCTCGGTCAACGATGTCTTACCCGCATCCGGGTGTGCGATAATCGCAAAGGTTCTTCTTCTTTCTATTTCTTGGTTCATAATTTTTTCTTTAGGCACGGATCACATCAACATCATGCACTCGCGCAAACTGTCCTCCCAATAGGGTATTTCGATGTTCAGAGTTTCCTTTATCTTGGTTTTGTCAAGTACAGAGTAATGCGGACGGGCGGCGGGTGTAGGATACTCCTCGGTGTGAAGCGGACGCACACGACACGTAGTGATGCCTGCTATGCGATGGATGGCACGGGTGAAATCGTACCACGAGCAGACACCCTCGTTGCTGAAGTGGAAGACTCCCGAAGGCACATCCTGCGCAATGGCAGCATAGATGGCACGGGCCAAATCGCGGGCGTATGTAGGTGTACCTATCTGGTCAAAGATAACACCCAACTGTTCCTTCTCTCGACCCAAGCGAATCATGGTCTTAACAAAGTTGTTGCCAAAGGTGGAGTAAAGCCATGCCGTGCGGATAATCATCGTGCGTGAGCATTGCTTCATAGCTTCTTCCTCGCCTGCCAATTTGGTACGTCCATATACTGAATTGGGACAAGTCGGTTCTGTCTCGCGATAAGGTATGTGGTTGGTTCCATCAAACACATAATCGGTTGACACCTGTATCAAGGCTGCACCTCGCGAAGCTGCAGTTTTGGCCAAGTAGCCAGGAGCAACATGGTTGAGTTTGTCACAAAGCTCCACACACTCCTCGGCCTTATCCACAGCGGTATAAGCCGCGCAATTGACGATGCAATCGATGGCATTGTCCTGCACAAAGTTCATCACTGCCTGTTCGTCACAGATGTCCAACTCCTGCACATCTGTAAAGAAGTAGGTGTATTCAGGATGCTCAGTCGAAAGCACCCTCATCTCATTTCCCAACTGTCCGTTGGCTCCTGTAATCAAAATATTCTTCATTGCGATTCCTTTATTTATTAGTGACGAGCTACAAGCTACGAGTAATCAGTAAAGGCCACAGGCAACTTGTCACTCGTAGCTATTCACTTGTAGCTAATCCAACTCCAACTCCCCAGCCTTATCCTTTTTGTAATAGTCGCTCAAGATACCCAACAGTTGGCTGATGGCCTTGGTGGCTTGAAGGGTTCCCTCGCTGATGTCCCGCTTCTGCAACTTGAGGAGCAACAGGCCATAAAGGGCCTCGAAACAATTCTCCAATTCAGACAGATTGCGGTTATCCCCTTGGGTGCGAAGCTCCACAATGAAAGGGAGCGCCTTGTAATAGGCGGCACTATAGAAGGGATATTTGGTGGATTTCAGCAATTGCAAATGCAAGTCGGTCAACAACGTGATGATGTTCTTGTTGATTTGCAGATGTCCCTTTTCCAAAACGCCTTCCAAGCGCATCATCTCTATCAGGTTCTCGTACCATTCTACCAATTCCTTTTCGCGCCCGGCATCCAGACGGGCAGGAGCAATCAGCGTAGTCTTGATGCGCTCCATATCCATACCATTGGCACGTATCATGTCCTCGACCTGCCACATGTAGAGCAGGTATTCGGCTATATTGTTTTCTTTAAGTTGCTTTGAAATGAACACGGTAGATAATTGTGAATTATGAATTAACAAAAAAAAATCCCTACCCTTTCGGAGAATCAGGAATGCACTCAGTACAACGTCTTGCCTATCAAGGTAAAGATGGCACTTACGACAGAAGCAATCATTACCACCACACCGATGATGCGGTTCAATATCCAGATGCCCCGCAAGTCGAAACGGGTACGGAGTTTATTCACTAAATAGGTAATCAAGAACCACCAAGTGATGGCTCCACCCACAATGGCCAAATAACCGATAGACTGTTCATAGAAGAAACGTTCGGGCAATACGAACGAGAAACGGGCAAACAAGCCGATGAACAGCAGAATGATGAATGGATTGGAAAGAGTAACAAAAAAGGCAGTTACGAAATTACGTACCAAACTGCCTTTGTTGGCTGATATAGGTCTGATATTCTGTGCCGGATTGCTACGGAATGTATATAAACCAAAGCCAAACAACATGACACTACCTATCAGTTGGGAATAATACAGAGTCTGTGGATTTTCAATAAACTCCACCACAAAACTCATACCATAACCAGTTATGAGTGCATAAATGATATCGCTGAGAGCAGCCCCCAATCCGGTAACAAAGCCGTACCAACGCCCTTTGTTCAACGTACGTTGGATACAAAGTACCCCTACAGGCCCCATTGGCGCCGAAACAACGACTCCAACAATAAAGCCCTTTATCAATACGTCAAGTACGGTTATCTGCTCAAACCAATTCATAATGCAAAGATGAGACTTTTTTGCGAAATAAAGGCCATCTATTTACACTTTTTTACTTTTTAAACACAAAAAGTTATAAATGACAAATTACCATGCACAATCTACAATTCTTATACCGTGTTGGTGGAATTGTAGATTGTGCATGGTAATTTGCACTTGAATCAATGTTTGTTATGTCCTAAAATAATGTTCACACCCATCGAAACATTGGCATTGGAGTTCAATGGGATGAACTGTGTGTTCACCTTGCTCAACATATAGTCGGTACCGATGAAGAAGTTGAATCCTGTCGGATGGAAATTGAGGACAAGCCCCATGGATGAACCATACGTAGAGAATGCATAGTTGACACCGGCGCCAAACCAACGGGTCGGATCCACATTGGCAGACACGCGGGTCTCTTGCCAACTGAACATATCATCGAAATGCTTGGAGTAGAGCAAACCGAACTTCAACTTGTCGTACAAGGGGAAGGCATATTCGGCACCCAGATTCAATGTTGTAGCCAACGAAGTCTTGCGGCTTCCGACCTTACCGTCAGTACGTACATTATAGAGTTTCTCCAAATCATCGGCCAAGTCATCAGCCTGGTCTTCCAACTTACGGCCACCCGTTTCATCATCAATGGCAATATCCTTGAAACCGTCAAACACGAAGTCTTCACCCTCGTTGTAGGCCGTCACATTGTCTGACCAATTGATGAAACCCAAGTCGAGCAGAGCAGCAGAAAGAGTCAAACCTGTCAAAGGACCTTCATCGAACTTATAGGTAGCTCCCAAATCGGCACCGAAGCCCAAACCGCCCAATCCAGGAGATTCCACTTCCATACCATCTACCAATCCCTCTTCGTCTTGAGTGAAGTAAGCACCCTTCAGCGAAGCGTTCACCTTGGCATTCGCACGAATCAACCACTGCTGTTGAGTCAAATTGATATCCATATTCTCCATCGTGGCATCAAAGGCAGCACCACCCAAAAGGACTTTCAATTTGGCACCCACAGTCAGGTTCTCGTTGATTTGACGGGCATGTCCTAAAGCCAACTCGGCGTATGCACGGGCACGGATAGAGAACTCATCCAAGCTATAGTGGGTATCGCCCTGCATTCCGTTCTTGGCAAAGGCAAACAGGCCATACGGCATGTTCAAACCTGTATGTACATGCAGGTTCAATCCCACGGTGTTGAAACCACCAAAGCCACGGAATCCCAACGAGAAGATGCTGGTCTTCATATTGAACGACAGGTTATTGTCGTCGTCCAAATCACCCAAGAATTGGTCACTGCTTACATCGGGATGCATAAAGAGACCCAACTTTCCATTATCCATAGGATAGAGGAAGTTCTCCAACCCTACATTACCACGGGTACTGATACTCAACTGACCCAACACAGGAAAGCTGAAGTACGAATCACCCATGAATGCTGGGTTCATCTCGTGACGATAAGTGAAATTATCCAAGAAATAGGCAGAATTGAGCGTCTGCTGCGCCACGGCTCCTCCCGCGAAAGAAGCCAACATCAATGATAACGCGGTTTTCTTTATAATTGATTTCATAACGATTATCTATTTATCCTTTTGTGGAAAACATTAGTTCAAATCGGCAATTACACCACCCTCGATGCCAATGGTCACGTTAGTAAGCTGTACGGTAGTGTTGGCACTCAGCGGAGCAGCATCGTTGTTGGTCACACGGCAAGCCACCTCGAAAGTGAGGGCATCCAAATTCTCCATAGCACCCTTTTCGCAAGTCAGGTGCAATTCAATGATTTCACCACTGCTCTTGCCAATCAACGGATCTACCACAATACCTTCGACAGGATTGCCATTCTTATCCAATGGCTTTACAATCAAATCCAGTTCGTTGAACGGAATGCTGTTGCCACCATCCTTGTCTTCCACAAGCAACAAGGCTGTAATCTTCAAACCCTTCACTTCAATGCCGTCCAAGTCTGCTCCCAAATCTTCAACTGTCTCGCTATAGACAATCTGAGAACCTTCGGCCAATGCCAACGGGCACTCCACTTTGTAGTCTATCGTAGCCTTGTACGATGTACCCAATGCAATGGTCAGATACTCTTGCTTCACACGGGCATCAAAACTCAAATCAATCCTATTAGGAATCTCTTCGATGATATGGGTCAGATTCGCTGCCTGGTAATACGAGTATTCGCTACCCCATTCAGGTTGTGTCTCTCCATCCCAAATGCACCAACTTGAATTGACTTCGCCACCAATCTGAATCTTAGGCTCAGCCTCGTTGCCAAGGTTTACGGTTACACCTTTGTCTGTCTCCAATGCTCCCCAGCACTCCACCAACACGGGCAATGCCTCGTGGGTAGTGGTCTCTTCAGCCATGACATCCAAACGGATGGTAGGTTGTTGCAGAATCACCCTCACATCATTCTCTGTCAAGAAGTCGGGCAGGTCGTTCAATTCAATGGTTGTTGACTCGGGATTGATTTCGGGATCAACCTTCACGGTTACTTTGTCAATCTGAGGAGCCTTCATCTTGATGGTTGCAATCATCTTGAAGGTTTCGCCGGCCAAATCGATAAAATCAAGGATAGTTCCCCTTACCGTAACGGTACCGTGCATAGCCACCTCTTCGCCGATAGACAAGATTCCGTCGGGATGGTCAGCACGTTCCCATGGACGATTCTCAGGTTCAGGACGATCCGTCAATCTGATACCAATGAACTCCAGTTCCAAACGAGTATGTTCACCGTTTGTCAATGTTGTATCGGGCACATTGTACTGATGAAGCCCATGTTCATTCAATCGGCCCAACCATGTTCCTCCAAACGTTCTATCATCGTGATTCAACATGGCAGGAAACTCGGCATTCACATGGTGCAACATCAATTTTCCCGCAGGCATAGTTGTGGTCAAATCAAAGTCCGGTTGCATAGGATGTGTACTGAAATCAATGTATTCCAATCCGATAACCTCTTCGGGTACTTCAAATTCATAGTTCAACACATTGAATCCTCTATCCAATTCAATCTCAGGCGACTCGCGAATAATGGTAGCCTCATCGCCCAACAATGTCTCCAACAATGCCAGATTGTCCTTATTGGCCAATATCTGTTCTTCTATCATTTCCGGCAATTCAAAACTTGCCAACAATGTCTCAAGAGAGGGCACGGTAAACGACATTTCGAAGGGGTCCAACGTAGGGTCATTCACCTTGATAGTGGGCAACTCAAATTCAAAGGTTGAAGGATTGTCAGCCCCTTCAATCAAATAATAGATGCTGTCTTCACCAACGGCTTGAACAATGCCGTCCTCCTCCAAGTCGAGAATGTCCTTCATTTTCAGTTTCACGGTGTTGCTTGTCGGCAATGTCAAGTCACCACCGGCACCAATCGTCATGTCAATGTCCTTGTTCAGGTCATAATCGTCGTTCACCTCCACACACGAAGGCAAGAGCAGGAAGGCTCCCACTGCACACAACGCCAAAGATTGCAATGCTTTCTTTCTCATAATTCTGTTCCTTAAATTATAGTTTTGATTTAAAATTATAGTTCTTTTTTACTCTATTTAAGGCCAATAGGTCTAAAGTTCTTGTAAAACTTTGCAAAATTAGGTAATAAAATCTATAACGACAAAAAAAACAGAACTTTTTATTAGGCATTGTACCTATGAGTTTGCATTCATACACACTTTCTTGCCACAGTATAAGCATCCATTCATCAAACATATAGTGTCTTTTTGTAGAAAAGGTTGACTCCCAAGATTCAACCTTTTCTACAAAAAGACACAGCATAGGTATGAAGACAAAGGGCACTATACCCTACAGTCCCCATCAAAGGCAACTATTCAGCAATAATACAAACGCTCAATTTATTATTCAGAACACAGAGACACAAAGACACAAAGAAGATATATTTGTCACTGAAAAAGAAAAAAACTCTGTGTTTCTGTGCCTCTGTGTTCTAAATAATTTGTTTTGCTGAATAGTTACCCATCAAAGTACAAAAAAACATAAAAAAAAGAACATCCAATGAAGATGTTTACTACATTTGAAGCAAATTTCGTGCAATCATCTAAAAATAATGCCCATGAAACGAAAAATCGTCACCCTCGTATCCCTTCTGATAGCAGGTGTATTTACCCTGTCAGCACAGAGTTATAGACAATTGTGGAGCGACATCAATACGGCCGTTGATGAAGGAAAGCCACAAACAGTGATAGCCCTTGCCCAACAACTTTTCCAAAAAGCCGCGGACGAAGGAGAGACTCCCTACATGATGCAAGGCTACTTAGAAGCGATGTCCCACCGCAAGCAACTAAGTATAGATAGTTTGTATGTGGACATTGAAGGGCTGGAGAAGTGGGTGGCCAATCCCGCCACCTCCATCAGCGACGCGGCCATGCTACACACTCTGTTGGGAAGCATCTACTACTATTCGGAACGTGGAGGGAACGATGACAAGCCTGTGTCTGAGTTGCCCGAAGATATGAGCCAATGGACCCGTCAGATGTACGCCCAACGGGCATTCGACCATTTCGTAGCTTCCGTCAAGCATTTGGAAGAGTTGCACGAATATTCCACCCGCACCTATTCTCCCATTGTATATATGGGTGAATGGAGCAAGTATTACAACCACGACTTGATGCACCTCATCGGCCGGCGTGCAGCGTTTGGCATACGCGACTTGGAGAGCCAACTGAGTTGGTCGTATCCACAATCCGATTGGAAATCCTTTCCCCTTGATTACGAAGAGTTCAAGAACGACACGTTGAAATCGGCCTCTGCCTACGACTGCCCTACTCAAGCAATGCGCATCTTCCAACGGATGCTGGCAATGATTGACCCTGAAAAAGAGCCAAGTGCATGGCTCTTTATGGAGCAGAACCGCATGAACATCATCCCTTCCTATAGGAGGGATACAGACAAACACCTGCACCAACTAAATAAGATGTTGACACAATTCGAAGGAAATGAACTTTGCGGAAGCATCTACCTGGACATTGCCAACGCATATCGCTATAAAGGGAAGTACAGTCAAGCCTTAGCCACCGTGCGTGAAGGCATAGAGAAGTATCCCACCTACGGAGCCATCAATCTGCTGAAGAATATAGAGAATGAGATATTGCGACCCTTTTTCGAACTTTACAACTATGAGGATCGAAACTATCCAGAAGGCACCATCCGTCTGCTGATTAAGCACAAGAATTTGGACAGGTTCACCGTATGGTTGCGCAAAGTGGATTGTCCGTTGGACACACTACTCATGAGTAGTGAGTACGAAAATCTGAAAAAATACAGCAAGTTCCATAGCGAACACAAATTTACCTTGACGCCCGACAAGGAGTATCAAGTACGTGATACTCTCGTCAACCTGACCCTTCCCCAAGAGCCGGGTGCCTATCTGATAGAGGCCATAGCCAACCACATTGGTTCCTTCTTGTCACAATTCTATATATTGCCTTATAAACTGGTTTCGCATAGGCTGACCAACGACATGGTAGAGTATGCCGTGCTGGATGCCAAGAGTGGAAAACCCGTAGCAGACGCCATCATACAGACCGCCCGCTACGACCGACAGAAGGGAACCATCATCCCTATGAAAAGCAAGCGGACAGACAAGCACGGCAATGCCACCATGCAAGCCAACCGCGAAGCTGACCTTGTGCGCATAAGTACCGCCACGGACAACTCCATGCCATACATCCTCAATTCGGACTTCTACCCCACATACATTGATGAAGAGAAGAAGGAGTTGGTCACTAACCTCTTCTCTGACCGAACACACTTCCGCCCCGGACAGACCATATATATAAAAGGTATAAGCTATTGGCAACTACCTGACGACAGTTTACAGGTTGGCAAGGACGAAGTGCTGGACGTAACACTGAAAGACCCTAAAGGACAGGTGGTAGAGAAAAAGACGGTAAGGAACAACGAGTATGGCTCGTTCAATACTGAATTTGTACTACCCGCCGAAGGGCTGAACGGTAGCTATCGGATAGAAGTCAGACAAGGTAATTCTCTAACTACGAATCCCCTTGGTCTCCAAGTTGAAGAATACAAGTTGCCAACCTTTGAAGTAACCTTCGACACGGTAAAGACCGCCTATGCCATTGGCGATACGGTGACGTTGACAGGACAGGCCATGACCTATAGCGGAGTGCCTGTGGCGGATGCAAAGGTGGATTATGAAATCCACAAGAGTTATTCCGGATGGCTACATGGATGGGTAGATTACCAATTCAACGAAGACTTGCAAGACTATGAAACCATAACGGATAGTGATGGCAGATTCAGCATCAAGGTGTATCTGAATGAAAATACTGACACCTCAAAACTCTGTTGGTGGAATTATCATTATCAAATAAATGCCACTATAACCTCCGAAGCTGGTGAGAGTCAGCGTGCGCATACAGAATTGAGTCTGAACAGTTGTCCTTTGGAGCTGAACATCATGTTCAAAGACAAATCACTAACGAATCAATCCAAAATATTCAAAGAAGACGCACCCCTATTAACCTTTAAAGTGACAAATCTGGAGGGAGTGCCTATCCATACACAAGTGAATTACCAACTCTTCCAAACCAATGAATTGAAAGAACATGCAGAAATGGATAGCAGATACAAGAAATTCTGTCAGCATGTTCATAGCGGAACATTCGTTTCCAACCAACCTCATGCTCTGGACTTTCTCAAAGATTTGCCTTCTGCTTGTTATAAGATTGTAGCCAAAACAGCACTTGAGGGACAAAAGGACAGTGTTCAGCACATGGTATATTTTACAAAGTATTCCAAAGAAGAAACAAAAGTCCCCATTGGAGCCATTGACTGGTTCAATTGGCTGAATAGCAAAGTAGCTGTAGGTGAGCCTGCCCGCCTGCAATTCGGCACACGAGAGAAGGATGCCCATATACAGATGGATATATTCTCAGAAAAGGAGCATATCGAAAGCCGCCACTTCACCATGAGCGATACAGTACAGACCTTCACCTTCGATTACCAACCTGAATATGGCAGATACATGTACGTAAGCGTAATGTATGTGAAGGACGGACGGACACACACCTATTCACAGTACTTGGAAAAGAAGCAACCCGACAAGAAACTGGAGTTGAAATGGGAAACCTTCCGCAACAAACTGACGCCCGGCACAGAGGAAGAGTGGACACTGACCATCAAGCGTCCCGACGGGACACCTGCTGACGCTGAGATGTTGGCCTCGATGTACGACGCTTCGCTTGAGCAATTGGGCAACCAAAGGAGATGGGAATTCCGTTTCAGAGACCGTATTCCCTTATACTATCGTTCAAGATGGAGTACGTACACAGGCCCAAATCCTTACACCAGTATCGATTTCCAATTAAGCACCTTGAAAGTACCCACCCAATACCGCTACGACGATGTGGCACCACGATTCTACAACTTCACTACCGAGTTCATGGGCGAAGCAATGATGAGTATCAACGATGTCGATATGGCATTGGTCGGCCGTGTGGCCGGAGCCAACTTTACCGGAGTCCAATTAATGGAGAAAGAAATCTCAGTGGGTACCCAAAAAGGGAATGGCTACTACGAAGAGGAGTCTCCCGAAGCTCTTCCCCAAGGAATGGCATTGCGCGAAAACTTTACGGAGACAGCCTTCTTCCAACCTTACTTACGCACCGATGCAGAAGGACGGGTAAAGATCAGCTTCACCCTGCCCGACAACTTGACACGCTGGCGTTTCCGTGCCTTGGCACACACCAAGCAGATGGACATTGGCACGTTGGAAGACTTCGTCACTACCCAACGGGAGTTTATGGTGCAACCCAACCTGCCACGTTTTGTCCGTATGGGCGACAAGACCACCATCAATGCCACTATCAGCAACTTGTCCGAAAAGGACATTAAGGGTACTGCCCGTATGGAGTTGATTGACCCCTTGACAGAAAAGGTGATACTGAGCCGCAAAGCAAAGTTCAAGACCGAAGCAAGCAAGACAAGCATCGTCAGCTTTGCCTTTACCATCGACAACACGGACGTGCCTCTGCCCATCTGTCGCATCGTAGCCGATGGAGGTAAGTTCAGCGATGGCGAGCAACGCTACCTGCCCGTGCTGACCAACAAAGTGTGGATAACCGAGAGCCAACCGCTGATGGTGAACGGGCCGGGCTCTGTCACGGAATCACTCACCCACCTGTTCAACCACCACAGCCCTACGGCCACCAACCAACGCTTGACGGTGGAGGTAACAGGCAATCCCATATGGACAGCCATACAGGCATTGCCCACCGTGGCTACTCCCACTACAGAAGATGCCTTCGCGTGGGCCGCAGCCTGGTATGCCCACAGCATTGCATCATACATCGCACAATCGAATCCGCAAATAAAGACTCCGTTTGAGCAATGGAAGGCTAACGACAAAGAATCCTTGTGGAGCAATTTGCAGAAGAATCAAGAGTTGAAAACAATGTTACTGACCGAAACACCTTGGGTAACTGACGCAAATGACGAAGCTGCACAAAAACGCCAACTGGCACTCCTCTTCGACAAGTCACATGCCAACACCCGCATCGCCCTCTACTTGGACAAGATGCAGGCATTGCAAAACCCCGACGGCGGATGGAGCTGGTACAAGGGAATGCAGAGCAGCCGCTATGTGACAACCTACATACTGGAGTTGATGGAGCGTGTCATTTACCTCACTGGTAGCGAACTGGATTATCCTTCGCGCCACATGATGGCATCGGCAAGCGAATTCCTCAACAACGAACTGCTTGCAGAATACCGCCGGATGCAGAAACAGGAAAAAGAGGGACAAGAGGTGCGTCCATCAGAACTAACCATACACTACCTGAGTAGCATCGCCTTGAACGGAAAACTATTGGACAAGAATGCCCAAAAGGCTGCAGATCATATGGTAGAGAATTTAGTCGGACAACTCAATGCACTGACTCCCTACGGCAAAGCCAAGGCTGCCATTATTCTAAGACATTACGAAAAGCAAACCGAAGCTGACAAGTTCCTGACCTCGTTGATGGAATACACCACCTATACACCACAAATGGGACGCTACTTCGATAATCCACAGCCTTACGAAAGCTGGCGCGACAACCGCCTGCCGACACAGGTGGCCACCATCGAAGCATTAGCGTTTATCGGAACAGACTCTATCTACATCGAGCAGATGAATCAGTGGCTACTAATGCAGAAGCAGGCACAAAGTTGGGACAATCCGCTGAATACGGTGGATGCCATTTATGCGCTGTTAATGAAGGAAACCGAACTGTTAACAACAAGAGAGGCAACAACGTTATCATTAGACAACAAAGCCATCATATCACCCATAACTTCTACAACAGGAATAGATTACCAGAAGTACACCTACTCTACTGAGATGCTGAAAAAACTCCCCCGCGAAGCAACGCTTGAAAAACAGACTACAGGATTGGCATGGGGAGCTGTTTACGCTCAATACTTGGAAGATATGGACAAAGTGACCTCAACCTATACGGGACGCACAGCCACAGCCTATGGCAAGAAACTTGACCAACCGCTGAGCATCGAGCGTACATGGATGGTTGAGCGACGAAGCCCCTCCCTACCCCTCCCCGAAGGAGAGGGAACAGATAAAACCTCGCCATCAACATCTCCCCTATCGAGGGAATCGGAGCGGAAGATCTGGATTCCTATCACCGAAGAGACAGTGTTGCACGTGGGCGACAAAGTTGTGTCACGACTGACCATCCGCACCGACCGCGCCATGGACTTCGTACAGATAAAGGACAGCCGGGCTGCCTGCCTCGAACCTGTCAGCAGTGCGTCCGGCTATCGTCACGAAGGAGGAATCGGACACTACCGCTCGGTGAAAGATGCCGCCACGCTCTACTTCATCGACCACCTGCCCAAGGGAACACACACCTTTGAACAGACCTTCCGTGTCGATCGCACCGGCCGTTACCAAGCGGGCATTGCCACCGTACAATGCGCCTATGCCCCCGAATTTGTCGGCCACACAGAAAGCAATATTCTATGTATAAAATAACATCAAAATAAGAGAGTTAAAAGCACCTTCTGTTTTATTCCATTTGACAGAAAGGCGTTAAATATACATCTTCATTTAACGTAATATTGACATTTTGTCAATTATAAAATTGTATAAAAGGGATGACGTAGTGAATATTTATACAAAAAGAGCATTCTTTTCTGTATAAACAGGTTGTAAATAGTCCGATTTTCACCTTTCATATTCACAAAAGCCACACCTTCTACGCGTCAAAATAGGCATTCCTATGCATCACTTTACTCCATTGCACTCGAGTCCGATGGCTATCGGACTTATGTCGGATGGCCATCGGAGTCACACACAAATGCCCATTCTTCTGCCATCCGATGGCTATTCATCTCGAGCCCGATGGCCATCGGACGGAGGTACGCACATTGTTCTATTTCTACACCATTGGACAATTCTTCTTTTTAGTCACATAATTGGCACGTAGATTTTCTGTTTTTCGACAATTAAATATTCGTATATAGACTATTATTCAATAGATTACGCCATTCTACCAAGTCAAAAATCGCGTATTTCCAAGCAAAACTTCTCTCGTATGAAAATACGCGATTCTCGCAAGTAAAATATACAATTTGACATTTTGATAGGAAATAGGGTGTATCAATAATAAGAAAAACAATAAAAAAATCAAGCAAAAACAACCTTCTTCGTCCTCCTTAGCCGCTAAGCACTTGAGAGGTTAGCGGCTAACCACTTTGGACCTTGCCTCATCCTCACACCTTAGTATTACATAAATATGCAAAAAACACCTGTCACGAAGCATTCTCATTTAATGAGATAGGGAGGAAATAGAAATACAGGATTTATTACCAATGGATGTAAAGAATGAAGAATGATTACATGTTACTCCCCCACCCTTTAAATATCGGCATTGTAATGCCATTCAAATGTCAGACGAGCAAAATAATTTGACAGCTATAAAATTTATCAAAAAAACTTTCCTTATATGAACTAATATACTTACCTTTGTCCATAACTTTTAATCCCAAGCCATTTGAATAGGGCAATTTCCCTAAACGATGGGTCTAATAACGAACTTTAATAACATATACACATGAAAAAAATGGTCCTCGCAATTCTAATGTGCAGCCTTTGCTATGCAAGTCAAGGACAGGAAGTAAACGACTGGGAAAATCCACAAGTGGTAGGAATAAACAAGGAGTCTTATCATGCCACGCTGACATTACCATCCAAGAGATATTCGTGCGGTGAATGCGAATCGTTGGATGGCATGTGGAAATTCCGATGGTATCCACGTCCCGAACAAAGAGCTATCGAGTTTTATGAACAGGGATTCGACATCTCTGGTTGGGATGAAATAGTGGTTCCTGGAGAGTGGCAGATGCAAGGATATGGCATACCTATTTATACCAACTGGACTTTACCGTTCAAGAAAGACCAACCTTTTGTGATGGGTGAACCACCGACTGACTATTACACATACGTCAACCGAAATCCTGTGGGCCAATATGTGACTTCGTTCAAGGTTGAAGGACCAATGAAAGAAAAGAGCTACTACCTCCACTTTGCAGGTGTTGAGTCGGCCATGTATGTGTGGGTAAACGGGCATAAGGTAGGTTATAGTGAAAACTCGATGGCACCGGCAGAGTTCAACATCACACCTTATGTGCAAGAAGGAGACAACAAATTGGCCGTAGAGGTCTATTCCTATTCCGACGGCAGCTACCTTGAAGACCAAGATATGTGGCGCCTATCCGGAATCTTCCGTTCCGTCGATTTATGGACACGGCCGGATGTTCACATCGCCGATTATACAATTACTGCTACTCCAAACGATGATTATTCGAATGCTCCAGCCAAGATGAATTTTCAAATAGCCAATCTGTCGAAGAAAAGCAAGAAGAACATTGAACTGAAAGTGGCTATCAACGGAAAAGACAACAAAGGCAAGGCCGTTTCTTATGACTTTACACAAAATATAAAGAAGATTGAATCAGGAGCGAATGCTTCGGTAGAGGTTGTCATCAACCTTGATAATCCTTCGCTTTGGTCCTCGGAAAAGCCAAACTTGTACAATGTGGACATCACATTAAGCAACAAAGGAGAGGAATTGGAGCACTTCAACAACCACCTCGGTGTCAGAAAGATCGAGAAAAAGGGTGAAATAATCTACTATAACGGCAAGCCCATCAAGATCAAAGGTGTGAATAGGCACGAGTTTCACCCCAGAACAGGCCGCACAATGGATAGAGCCACCATGGAACTCGACTTGAAGATGATTAAACAAGCAAACATCAATTTGGTAAGAACATCCCACTATCCCGATGACCCGTTGTTCTATGAACTTTGCGACATCTACGGCCTGTATGTGATGGACGAAGCCAATCAAGAGAGCCACGAATACGGGTTAAGAAACCGCGAATTGGGCGATAATCCGGATTGGACCATACCACACTTGGACAGAGCCGAATCATTGGTGGCAAGAGACAAGAATTGGCCTTGCGTGCTGATTTGGTCGCTTGGCAACGAAGGTGGCAAAGGCGTCAATTCCATTGCCATGGCCGAAAAAGTGCGCGAGATGGACTCGACCAGACTGGTATTCAGCGATACCGACCGTGAAATATCCGACTTCTACGACGACGGATACATTCACCCTGACAGAGTGGCTGCATTATCGAAGCAGATAACCGACAAACCCTTCTTTATGCGAGAGTATGCTTATGCCGGTGGTAATTCGTTGGGTAACTACAAGGATTATGCTGATGTTATCAATGCCGATCCAAGTAATTTTGGTGGAGTCATTTGGGAGTGGTGCGACCATGGAATAGCGAAAAAACGGGGCAGCAACGTGCTAAAATATGGAGCCAACCCGTTCGCTCTTGCGCTTGAAGACGACGAGTACTTTGCCTACGGAGGAGACTTTGGTGACGTACCTCATTCCTCAACCACCTGCCTCAATGGAATTGTGCGTGCCGACAGAGTGCCGCATCCCCAATATTACGAAGTTCAGAAAGTGAATCAGTTCCTAAATTTTGAATTGGTATCATCAAGCAACATCCATGTCATCAACAGCTATCACTTCACCTCGGCCGACGAGTTCGATTATTTTTATGAATTTGTCGATGATGGCAAAGTGGTACATGCCAGCGAGCAGCCCATTAACACGAACGAAATTCTTGAAATTCCTGCATTTGATGACACAAAGGGAGAGGTCTACCTTAATGTATATGCCCGCCTCCGTCGTTCCACCGTCTGGGCCGATGCCGGCTTCACGGTAGCAAAGGAACAATTCTTGTTGGTGGAAAAGCCTGCTACAAAGTTCGAGGCAGGCACTGGTGGTTTGTCCGTCCAAGAGTCCGACCAAAGCTATCAGGTAACTACCGGTAAAGAGGCCATTACCGTTGAGAAAGCAACCGGCCACCTGATTTCGTGGAAGCATGAAGATAGTGAGTTGCTGAAAGATGCACTCAAGCCCTACTTCTGGAAACCTGCCACAGAGAACCAGAAGCACAACAACTACAACCGACGACTTGGTCCGTGGCGACATGCCGGAGAAGAGATGAAGACACTTTCAGTTAATGTCAGCAAACAAGACGATTGCATCTTATTGTCGTTCGAGAAAGAGATGGAGATTGGCGCAATATATACCTTGACCTACCAGATAAATAATGAAGGGAAGGTGCTTGTAAGGGCAAACTATCAACCCACAAGTGAAAAGTTACCACTGATGCCAAAGTTTGGCATGAAGATGCTGATAAATCCCGAAATGGATGCAATTACTTGGTATGGTAGAGGTATTCACGAAAACTATCCTGACAGAAAATCCTCTGAGTTTATTGGAGAATATTCACTGCCCCTCAACGACTTTGTTGTCAACTATCCGGCACCCCAAGAGAATGGCAACCGTTGTGACGTAAGGTGGATGAACTTCTCAGACGGAAAACTCAACTTACGGGTAGAAGGTCTCCAACCCCTCTGCTTCAGGGCATGGCCTTGGTTGGAAAGTGATATCGAGAAAGCAGGACATCCATTCGAACTACCCAAGAATGATTTTATCAACGTTAATATCGACCTAAATATCCATGGTGTAGGCTGCAACGATGGTTGGGGCGCACAAACCTTGGAGAAATACACCATAGATGCCAACAAGGCATACAGCTACGGTTTCATCCTTTCATGCGAAGAGGCAGAGAAGTAATTCTTCGGCTGGAACATTTCTACGAAGTAGATTGTTGTTACTCACAAACAAAATTGATTGTATATGAAAATAGCAGCTATCAAAGGACGGGAGATATTGGACTCCCGCGGAAACCCCACGATTGAAGTGGATGTGACATTAGAATGCGGTATCGTGGGAAGGGCCTCTGTACCATCGGGAGCCTCTACAGGAAGTAACGAAGCACTGGAACTCCGCGATGGAGACCCTTCACGATACGGAGGTAAAGGGGTTACAAAAGCCGTATCCCACATCAACGAGCAAATAGCATTACATTTGATTGGCAAGTCAGCATTGGAACAACGTAACATTGACCATCTGTTGCAGGCTTTAGACAACACACCCGACAAGTCAAACTTAGGAGCCAATGCCATATTGGGTGTATCGTTGGCGACAGCCCATGCCGCATCATTGTACTTAGGTATCCCACTTTACAGATACATCGGGGGAGTAAATACATTTACCCTTCCTGTCCCCATGATGAATATCATCAATGGAGGAAGTCACTCTGATGCCCCTATCGCTTTTCAGGAATTTATGATTCGTCCTGTCGGGGCCTCATCTTTCAAAGAGGCTTTACGCATGGGAGCCGAAGTGTTCCATACCCTGAAAAATGTACTGAAGAAACGTGGCCTTAGTACGGCTGTAGGTGATGAGGGAGGATTTGCCCCTACATTGAACGGAACTGAGGATGCCTTGGATTGCATCATCGAAGCGATACATAATGCAGGATATACCCCTCGAAAAGATATAATGATTGCTTTGGATTGTGCCGCCTCTGAATATTTCCGTGAAAATCAGTATGACTACTCCCTGTTTGAAGGAGAAAAAGGGAAACGACGTACCTCAGAAGAACAAGTAAACTATCTGGAACAGCTTGTCAACACATATCCAATCGACTCCATTGAAGACGGTATGGCCGAAAACGATTGGGAGGGATGGAAGATGCTGACCCAACGTATCGGTAACCGTTGCCAGTTGGTAGGTGACGACTTGTTTGTAACCAATGTGAAATTCCTCCAACGGGGCATTGACGAGCATTGCGGAAATGCCATCCTGATAAAAGTAAACCAGATAGGTACACTGACGGAAACACTGGACGCCATTGCATTGGCCCAAAGAAACGGTTACAAAGCCATCATTTCCCACCGTTCTGGAGAAACCGAAGATACGACCATCGCCGATATTGCCGTGGCAACCAATTCGGGACAGATAAAGACAGGGTCGTTAAGCCGGAGTGACCGCATGGCCAAATACAACCAACTGCTCCGCATCGAAGAAGAACTCGGCGAAGAGGCTCAATATGGAGACCCCCAATAGCGTGTTATGAAACGGATTTATAAGATACAAATATCCCTTTAGCACGCTGGTAACGCCTTTCGATTCAAAGGTTCAACACCTTCCAACGGATAGGGTATCCCCAATTGCTGGTACTTGAATGTCCCCATCAAGCACACCGGGCCTGCATTTTACAGAATACAGGCCCGGTGTATGTTGATTCAAAGAAAGAAAAATACCTATTACTTTCTTCTTAATTCGTTTTCCAATTCTTCAATTTCGCTTCTGAACACTTTATTCACCTCTATTTGTGCACCAACGATTTTACATGCATGAAGTACGGTTGCATGATCGCGTTTTCCTATCAAACTACCAATTTTGGCAAAAGAGGCTTCCGTGTGCTTCTTTGCCAAATACATGGCAACCTGACGCACTTGCACGATTTCGCGTTTACGTGCCTTGCTGAATACGGCATTCGTGTCTACACCGTAATGTTCACATACTTTTTCTAATACATCGGGCACATCAAGCGGTTTCTTCTCAACCATACGAACCGCCTTACGCACAACACGCTCAGCCATCTCGATGTCCACATTTCGATTGTAAACCGTAGAATATGCCATCAAAGAGATGATGATACCTTCCAAGTCGCGTACACTTTCATCTACATTCTCCGCAATGAAATCAATTACCTTTTCGGGAAATTTAAGACCGTCGCGACGTACCTTGTCCCAAAGGATGTTCTTACGCAACTCAACATTGGGGCGCTCCATTTCGGCTATCAATCCCCATTTGAAACGGGTAAGCAGGCGGTCTTCCATGCCCTGAAGCATCACGGGTGAACGGTCAGAGGTAAGGATCAGCTGTTTTCCTGTCTGATGCAGATGGTTGAATATGTGGAAGAAGGTATTTTGTGTCTTTGTCAAGGCTGCAAATTCCTGCACGTCATCAATAATCAACACATCGATGGATTGATAGAAGTTGATGAAATCGTTTACTGTGTTTTCGCGTACCGAATTGGTATATTGCACTTGAAAGAGATGAGCCGACACATAGAGCACACGCTTCTCTGGATAAAGTTCCTTGATACGTGTACCGATAGCATTCACCAAATGGGTTTTTCCTACACCTGATGAACCATAGATAAAGAGAGGATTAAAGGATGTCTTGGCCGGATTTTGGGCAACAGCCTCACCCGCAGTACGCGACAACTTATTGCTAAGCCCTTCGATGAAATTCTCGAAATTATATTTCGGGTTCAAGCGTGAGTCCAACTCCTGCACCGCCGGCATGGGTTGAGAAGCAACCACCTTATTACCATCGCGCACAATGGCTTTCGGCTGAACGGCAGTTGAGGTGCGCTCACTCTCCCATTCTTGCTTTTTCTTGTTCGCCTTATCAGTAAGCACACAATACGTCAAACGGGTACCTTCCCCGAAGTGATGATAGATCACTTTACGGAGCAGGTCTATATAATGCTTCTCCAAGTATTCGTACACAAAGGGACTGGGCACCCCCAACATGAGGGTGTTTCCATCGAACTTCATGGGACGAATGGACAGGAAAAATGCATTGAATGTGGACTCCTGAATGTTGTCTGCAATAACTTTCAGACAGCGATCCCAAAGCGCCACAAAATTATTATCCGTCATACGATTGTTTTGTTATGCTTTAATCCAATTATTAGCTTTTCACGGTGCAAAGTTGCGAATCTTATTTGAAATAAAAAAATCTTTTTTTCTTTGGTTTTTCTTGTCTATCAATAAGGGTATAGTATTCAACACGTTAGAGAGAGCATTTTTTGCGTTATTATTTAGAAGGTTATTCTCTGTGTAAGATTCTGCATTTCAATCACTTGAAAGGTTTCAGCAACTAAAAACAAAAAATATCAATAAACGATAAGGATTCATAAATCCGTGATATTTCAAGGTTTTCAGCATCGCGGCACAAGGATTTTGCTATTTAGACAAAATCTAATAACAGCATTACAACGTTCATTACCGCTTTTTCATTTTTCCCTTAAAAAGGAAGTGGACGAACTGCCCGACAGTCGTCCACCTTTAAGTCCTTCTTTCCTCATTTCTATTTGTCCTTTCGTCCAAAGATAGAGAAGTGAACATATCGTTTGGGATGGGCCTGCACATCTTCCAACAGTGATGCGGCATTGTGAGTTGTGAGCGTTAGATTATTATATAAAGACTTGTCGTTCAATAACATTCCTACTGTACCATTCGGATTTTGCAGACTCTCGGTAAATTGTTTCACCCCATCCAACGTGGCATTTACTTTGGCAATGGTAGCAGCATAGTCAATATCTTTCAGATTGGTGCTGATTTCCGCAAAGTTTGCCGTGACGGTATTCAAATTGCCCGTGATAGCCGGTAAATCATTTTTCAACAGTGTGTTGAGTTCTTTGGTCGTAATTTGCAGGTTGGCCGTAATCTGCTCTGTATTGTGCAAAGTGTTGGTCAATGCTTGGTCGGCAAGCAAACTGTTGAGCGAACCCAGTATAGAATCCAGTTTCGGAAGCATAGTTTCAATTTTGGGCACCAGATTGGCGGCAACTCCCATCATACCCGCATTCACCGAGCCTTGTATTGTATCGCCCACAGCGCACCATCCTACATTCTTTTTGGGGAGAATCAAGTTCATTTTCACCGTACCCAATATTTCAGTTTCCAGTTCGGCAGTAGTACCTTTCGGCAATTTCATATCGGCATCAAGGTCTATCTCCACCACGATTTTCTCTGAATGCTCGTAATCGTAGTCGATATTGCGCACAATACCCACACTGAATCCGTTGGCATAAACGGGACTTGAATTTACAAGACCGGCAAAATCTTCAAACTCCACATAATACCCCGATCCGCTTTTCAGCAGATTGATACCTTTCAGGAAGTTGATACCAAATACCAACAGAGCTATGGCCACAATACCGGTTACTCCTATCTTTACTTCTTTTGTCCAATATTTCATAATGTTTCTATCTATGTATACCTTATTATATATATGATGCTTCTATTTCTTATTTCTGGATTCACGGATAGCCTCCTGCACGTCCATTTTCTTTCCTCCACGGAAGGCAACGATGAATGCCCCTTTGAATGTCTTTTCCATTTGACGCTTGAGGCGAAGAATCTCATCGTAATCCTCTGTTTCGCCTGTCGTGTATTTATACATTCCGTTTTCTTCATAACAACTTGCTTTCACACCTTTTAGTTTACTGCTTCCTGCAGAAAGTTTGGTGGAAGTGCTCAGCAACTGCACCTTGAAGACGGGGCGTTGCGTAGCGTTTTCCTGCGTCTTCACCTCCTTTTTGGCGGGGGTAGGTTCAGGCGTCGTTTGTACTACCTTCATCCCAAGGCTGTTGTCACTTGAAGCCTGGCTTGATGTAGCACCCGCTACGGCATGGGATTTCTTGTACGCCATAAAGGCATTGTAGATGCTACGGCTGAGGGCAGCCACTCCTTTTTTACTACTCATGTAGGTCTCTTCATCGGGAGTAGAGATGAATCCCAACTCCACCAGCACACTGGGCATCGAGGTATCGCGAAGCACCAAGAATCCTGCCTGATGCACCCCCTTGTCAATACGTCCGGCATGTGACTTGAACTGTCCTTGTATGAGACGGGCAAGCGACACACTCTGCTCCATGTGCTTGTCTTGCATGAATTCAAACATGATGTAGCTTTCCGACGATTTAGGATTGAATCCTGCGTAACGCTCCTTATAGTCGTCCTCCACAAGGATTACAGAGTTCTCGCGTTTGGCCACCTCCAAATTGTCGTCAGCACGGGCCATACCCAATGTATAGGTCTCGGTACCACGGGCAATGCGTCCTTTAGGCAAGGCATTGGTATGGATGGAGATGAAGAGGTCGGCCTTGGCATCGTTGGCAATCTTGGCACGGCGATCAAGCGAGATGAATACATCGGTATTGCGGGTATACACCACGCGCACATCGTCGCAATTGTTTTTTATCAACCGTCCCAACTCCAATGCAACATCCAGATTAATGTTTTTCTCCTGAGCCTTTTTCCCTACGGCACCAGGGTCCTTCCCACCGTGTCCGGCATCTATCACCACAACAAAATCCTTCCCCTCGGCCATCATCTCCATCGGGAGAAGCAACCAAAGGAAACAGAGACAAACGATGATTTGTAAAAGACCTTTTATGCGCATTTTTGTCGAATAATGTTGCAAAAGTACTACTTTCTTGTCAAAGAGGGAAAGAAAACGCAAAGATTTAGGATTTTCCAAACGAAAGATGCGCCCTTTTGACCAAAGGATGTGGTTTTATTCGTAACTTTGCGGCCTATCAAGACAATCGCGATGCTACAATTCTTCAAGAACTGGACAATGCCCATAGCCATGTCCGTGGGTGCAATAGTTTACTTGCTTTTCGCCCACGTACCCCTGCTGGCTCCGCTCAAGCCATGGGTACACTCGACTGTATCGGTACTGACACCCGTACTGATTTTCGTCATGTTGTTCCTCACCTTTTGCAAAGTATCCTTGCGCGAATTGCGTCCCCAGCGTTGGCACTTATGGCTTATACTGTTTCAAGTGGTTGCCTGTCTGCTGACGGCACTTCCGTTGATACTCTTCCCTCACATGCCTTACAGAGTGGTAGCGCAAGCCGCCATGGTTTGCCTCATTTGTCCTACGGCCACGGCAGCAGCTGTCATCACAGGGAAGTTGGGTGGAAACGCTTCGAGCCTAACCACTTACACCATCCTCTCCAACATCGTCACGGCCATTGTTGTCCCTATCCTTTTCCCACTCGTCGAGCCTCACGAGGGAGTCACCTTCTGGCCGGCTTTTGGTGAGATTTTAAGGAAAGTGTTCCCCCTTCTCATCTGTCCCCTTATCGCCGCCACACTTGTGCGCACCTTCTTCCCCCGGTTGCAACAAGGGATTGCCGCCCGTCACGGAGTGGCATTCTACCTGTGGAGTGTGGCACTGGCCATTGTGGTAGGTCAGACAATCCGCTTCATTGCAAACAGTCAGGCAAGCGGCCTTACCCTACTGGCCATCAGCGGAGCCGGACTTGCCACATGCTCCATCCAATTCCTTTTGGGCAAACTGATTGGCGGACACTACAACGACCGCATCAGCGGAGGGCAGGCCCTTGGACAAAAGAACACTGTATTCGCTATCTGGATGGCCTACACCTATCTGACACCACTCTCGTCCCTCGGCCCCGGCTCTTACGTCCTGTGGCAGAATCTGTTCAACAGCTGGCAACTTTGGCGCAAGCGGATAAGGGAAGAGCGTCACAATCCTGCATAGCATTTTATTGGGGATTGGTTAGTTTTATTTTTTCCCAAACCTGAAAAAAGTTTTTTTCACGTGGAAGAGAAAAAGTTTGCTGATTTGTAACGTAGATATTGCAAAATGTAGTACTTTTGCAGGGAAATACCATTTCGTACAATCTTTTAATACTAAAATACACTTTCATTATGGACTTAATCAGCGAAATCATTGCGCGTGCGAAAGCCAACAAGCAGCGCATCGTTCTTCCTGAAGGAACAGAAGAACGTACTCTGAAAGCCGCCGACCAACTGCTGGCCGACGAAGTTGCAGACCTCATCCTTATCGGTAATCCTGCAGAAATCAATGCATTGGCCGCAGAATACGGATTGACCAACATCGGTAAGGCCACCATCATCGACCCCGAAAACCATCCGAAGAAGGAGGAATATGCACAACTCCTGTGCGAACTCCGCAAGAAGAAGGGAATGACCATCGAAGAAGCACGCAAACTGGTACTCGACCCGCTCTACTTGGGTTGCCTCATCATCAAGGCGGGCGATGCTGACGGACAGTTGGCAGGTGCACGCAACACCACCGGTAACGTATTGCGTCCCGCTTTGCAGATTATCAAGACATCACCGGGCATCACTTGTGTATCAGGTGCCATGCTGATGGTGACACAGACTCCACAATATGGAGAAAACGGTGTACTCGTAGTAGGCGACGTAGCCGTAACTCCTATGCCGGATGCCGCACAGCTCTCACAGATTGCCGTATGTACTGCACAGACAGCCAAGGCCGTAGCCGGATTCGAAGACCCGCGCGTAGCCATGCTCAGCTTCTCAACCAAAGGTTCAGCCAAACACGAAGTGGTTGACAAGGTGACCGAAGCACTTGCCTTGGCCAAAGAATTGGCGCCCGACTTGAAGATTGACGGCGAATTGCAAGCCGATGCTGCTCTGGTTCCTTCAGTAGGAAGCAGCAAGGCTCCTGGAAGCGAAATCGCAGGAAAGGCAAACGTATTGGTATTCCCCAACCTCGAAGTGGGTAACATTGCCTACAAACTGGTACAGCGCTTGGGCAATGCCGATGCCATCGGTCCCATCCTCCAAGGTATTGCCCGCCCTGTAAACGACTTGTCACGCGGTTGTTCAGTAGAGGACGTTTACAAAATGGTGGCCATCACCGCCAATCAGGCAATTGCAGCGAAATAAGAACTGATAATCACTGGGCCAAAGCCCCATTAGTCTTATAGGACAACATTGGACTAATGGGACGAATTGACCCAATAAGACCAATTAGACTAATAAAAATTGCAATTATGAAAATCTTAGTATTGAACTGTGGAAGTTCATCTATCAAATACAAGCTCTTTGAGATGGAGACCAAAGAGGTGCTCGCTCAAGGAGGAATCGAGAAAATCGGCTTGCCCGGTTCGTTCTTGAAACTGACTTTGCCCAACGGCGAAAAGAAAATCTTAGAAAAGGATATCCCCGAGCATACTGTAGGTGTAGACTTCATTTTCCAGACATTGACCAGTGCAGAATACGGAGCATTGAAGTCATTGGACGAACTGGATGCTGTAGGTCACCGTATGGTACACGGTGGCGAGCGTTTCAGCCAATCAGTCGTACTGAACAAGGAGGTGTTGGATGCCTTCACCGCCTGCAACGACCTTGCCCCCCTGCACAACCCTGCCAACCTGAAGGGTGTGAATGCCGTATCAGCCTTGCTTCCTAACATCCCGCAAGTGGGAGTATTCGATACCGCTTTCCACCAGACCATGCCCGCACATGCTTACATGTATGCCGTACCTTACGAGTTGTACGAGAAGTATGGTGTACGTCGCTACGGTTTCCACGGAACCTCGCACCGCTACGTATCACAGCGTGTATGCGAATACCTCGGCATCCCCGTCGAAGGCAGCCGCATCATCACCTGCCACGTAGGTAACGGAGGCTCCATCTCAGCCGTTAAGGATGGCAAGTGTATCGACACCACCATGGGACTCACTCCGTTGGAAGGCTTGATGATGGGAACCCGCTCAGGCGACATCGACGGTGGTGCCGTTACCTTCATTATGGAGAAGGAGGGATTGAACGCCACAGGCATTTCTAACCTGTTGAACAAGAAATCGGGATTGGTAGGCGTATCAGGTGTATCATCTGACATGCGCGAAGTAGCCGCCGCAGCAGCCAACGGCAACGAACGTGCCCGTCTGTCCATCGACATGTATTTCTACCGTATCAAGAAGTACATCGGTGCATACGCAGCCGCTATGGGTGGTGTGGATGTAATCCTCTTCACCGGTGGTGTAGGCGAAAATCAGGCCGATTGCCGCGAAACTGCTTGTGCAGGACTCGAATACATGGGTGTAAAGATTGACCACGACATCAATAACGCTACCCGTGGCGAAGAGGGCATCATCTCAACTGCCGAGTCCAAGGTCAAGGTTGTTGTCATCCCCACCGATGAGGAGATGATGATTGCATCAGACACCATGACATTACTGAAATAAGCAGAGTATAAATATATTAAAAGTTCAAGGTTCAAAGTTTAAGGTTTAAACGCCTTTACTTTGAACCTTGTTTTTTTACTTAAGTTTAGTTCGGACATAAACCCTCATCAGTTTCATTTCATAGTCACATGTACAACCTTTTGGAGTACAGGAGTGTAGGAGTGACGCTTCGCTTAGTAGTGTAGACGAATGTACTGTTTGCATGGAATCCTCGTTTTTGCCCTCTGTAGGGGCAACCCTTGTGGATGCCCAATCATTGTTTTGCCCGTTCCATTCGGGTACCCACAAGGGGCACCCCTACGGCAATACTCATTGTTAAAACTATTGTCTACACTCCTGCTACTTCTCTACGTAACTATTCAGCGAAACAAATTATTTAGGACACAGAGACACAGAAACACAGAGTCTTTCCCCTTTTCAGTGACAAATATATCTTCTTTGTGTCTCTGCTTTCTAAATAATAAGTTGAAGTTTGTATTATCGCTGAATAGCTACTTCTCTACTTGCGAAACTTAATTTTATCTGAACTTCTCTTGATAAGCCGAAGGAAGCACGCCGTATGCTTCGGCGAAATATTTGGCGAAATAGCGTGGATTATTGAAGCCTACCTGATAGGCCACTTCAGAAACATTGTAACGGGAATCCTTCAACAATTCAGCCGCCTGCTTCAAGCGTATAGCACGAATGAACTCGATCGGTGTCTTTCCACAAGCTACCATCAGGCATTTATACAGATGTGCACGGCTCATTCCCATCTGGCGGGCCATCTCCTCTACCGACAGGTCGGGACGGGAGATATTCTCTTCAACGTAACGTGCCGCATCGGCCATCAGTTTCTCCTCTACCGTAAGTTCGCTTTGTGTCATCGTAGCGGTCAGCGCATCAACCGCCTGTTCATCGTCACCGGCCAGCAGCAGCTGCAATCGTTTCTGCAAATGCTCCTTCGTTATGGGCTTCAACAGGCAAACATCATCCATACCCACAGCCTCCAACTCATCCTTCATGCGCTTGGAAATAAGCAATACCACCGGTATGTGTGCCGTACTTTCATCCGCCTTCAGACGATGGCAGAGGAAGTAGGTTTCTGAATCGATGGACGACACACTGAGCAGCACCACATCCGGGTGTTGCGCCACAATCGAGTTCCAGGCCGCCTCTGCATCCGTAGTCGGAGTCACCTTGAATGCCTTGTTCAAACAGTCATCAATATAGGCAAGGTATTCTATATTCTCGTCCACTGCCACCACTACAGGAAGCTGCACCTCCACAACAGGAGTCTCCTCTACCACCGGCTGCTTGACAGCTTCACTCTCTTCATCATTACCAACAATCACACTATCCTTGTCGCACAAGCCGAAGGATTCGTCCTCCAACAGCTGTTTCTTGATTTGCAAACGCTCCTTGCGTAGCCACATGCGCAGGAACATCCATGCCAACAGGGCTACCACGGCCACATAAATGAGTATCACCCAAGGCGAAGTCCAGAAGGGTCCCTTTACCACTATCTGCAGATGCGCCGTCTCGTTCCCGCTATAGCCATCGCCGTTGATGGCCTTCACCTTCAGCACATATTCACCTGGAGAGAGGTTGGTAAATGTCACTCCATTACGCAAGGGAGTACACTCGTGCCATGCATCATCAAATCCATCCAGCTTATATTGGAAGCGGTTCTTCTCCGGCATACTGAAGTCATCGGAACCAAACATCACGGTAAACGAAGGATGAGCCTGGGTAAGGAATATCTGGCCATCATGTCCCAAAGCCTCCGGCATGACAACGGTACCGTTCACCTCTTCCCCTACACTCACCTCAGTATCTCCCACACGCAATGCGGAGAACATCACCTTAGGCAACTTCTGGTTGTACACAATATCGTTCGGACGGAACACATTCATTCCACGGGTTCCACCCATAGCCACCTCGCCATCCGAGGTAACCCAAATGGAGCGTTGGTTGAACTCATACCCCTGCAGGCCGTCGTGTTCGCTATAATTGTATATGCGGTAAATATAGTCGGTTCCCGTATCATTTCTCTCTACCACAATGCGGCAGATACCACCGGCCGTACTGGCCCACACAGACTCGGCACCACTGCATCCCACGCCCAGCACTACCGCATTGGCCAATCCTTCGGCAGCACCAATCACCGACAGGCGGTCGGTCTTCGAGTCGTAGATGTTCACACCGTCGCGCGTAGCAATCCACCAGAGTCCGCGATGGTCTTCTATCACGTGGTTCACATACGAACTGGTATAAGGGATATTCCCTTCGCGGGTACCGTGATACGAAGCCACCGTATTCTTTTCCAGATCCAGCACAGCCACTCCCTGAGTGGTTCCCATCAACAGATTGCGGTCGCTCGTCAGTTCCAACGAATTGATTCGGTCAGACGGCAAGCCGTTTCTTGCCACGCTGTATACCGTTATCTTCCCCGTCTGGATGTCGAGGCGCTGCAGGCCTGCTCCCAAAGTGGCAATCCACAAAGAGCCGCGGTTGTCCTCCAACAGGTCGGTTATCGCATGAGTGGCAGGGGTAGCAGGGGCATTAGGAGTAACAATCTGGTAATTTGTCACCTCACGTCCACCCTCTTGCACACGGAAGACAAGCCCCTTGTTCGTAGAGGCCCACAATGCCCCCGTGCGGCTGGCATACAGCGACGAAATCTCATGTTGTCTGAAGTCTACCGACGTATTCAGCCTGCCGATTTCGCCCGTAGCCGGATTGTAGTCAAGGATACCATTCTTGCCTGTCCCCACCCAATAGCGTTCCTCGCCATTGGGGGCAATGGCAGTGACATCCTCCTTCACATCGGTATGGAACTTGAACATGCAATCCGAATAATAGGCCAGTCCGCTCCTTGCCGCACCGGCCCACACCACATCCTTCGCGGGCGACACATACAGGGTGAGCATAGCGTTGTGTTTCAACGAGCGGGCATCCGCATCCGAAGCCCTCTCCCATTGCACCGTCTTCGCCTGGGGATTCACAATCAACAGGCCATGATGCCGTGTAGCCATCCACAGCACACCATGCCGGTCCTGCCCCATTCCCACGATGCCGTTGTCAATCTTGTCATCTGCGGGCAATCCCCATTGCTCGGTCAGAGCCGACATGGAGGGAATCCATTTGTCCTGTTCCTTGTTGTAGATGCGCACGCCAGGAATGCCATACACCCACACATTCTCGTTCTTGTCCACAAAAGCCGAATAAGAGTGTGTACGGGGAGCCGTCTTGGCCGGGATGTAGTCGTTCATCCACACCACGCGGCGCATGTCGCCATTGACACACACCAGCAAGCCGCTGGTATACACCAACAGGGTACCTTCTTTGCATTCCGTCATATAGGAGATGTCGCCCTCAGGCAACATGCCTGCGCCATCCCCCTGTTCAAACGGGTAGAGAATCTTCTGTTCAATGTTGTACCAATAGCAGCCCTTACCCGCCAGATAGAACCAGAAGTCGCCCTTCTTGTCCACAAACACCGAGGTAGGCTCTTCAGCAAGACCATATTGGAACACATGCTGACGTATGTCGCGGTCAAAACTGTCCGTGGCAGGATTGTAAATGGCATAGCCTTCCGAAGTCTGCACCCACAGGAAGCCCGACACATCCTCGCGGATGTCGCGTATATAACTGTCGGGCAAGGAGTTTGCATCAGTCATACTGCTGCGGTACACCTTCATCTGAAAACCGTCATAGCGGTTCAGCCCCGACGAGGTACCGAACCACATGTAACCCCGTGAATCCTGAAAGATAGTATTGATTTGACTATTGGACAATCCCTCGTCTGCCTCGATGTGGCGGAACATATAATCCTTTGCCATCCCGACCGTCGAAACAAGCAGAAAGGACACAAACAAGAACAAGCCTCTAATATTCATAACAAATTCAATTCATTACCTTGGTTAGTAATCTTCCCAATTAGTGTACAAAGTTACTCAATAATTGAGACATAGACAAGGAAACTCGCGCTTTTCTGCATTTTTTCAACCAACAGCAGCCATTTGTTGTAAACATTCTTCCATTTACACTGTAAAGATATTAAAAATGTCCCCATTCCCCAAAGGAGATATACAAGACTGCTTGATACGATACAAAAGTCGCAAATCTTTATACGCAAGTACATGACTGCTGTAGGGGCAGACCTATGTGTCTGCCCGGATATGTGTGGCATCAAACATTCGGGCACCCACAAGGGGATGCCCCTACAGTGGACGTTCATAGATCCTTCACTACGTTCAGCAGAGGCGGCGATTAGAATGTTAAGCACGAATTTCGCGGATGACACGGATTTGTTCGTCCATCCGCTTTGTAACGCGGATGCCGTGAGTATCAGCATCTGTGATGCGATTGAGGTTCCTTATTGCTGAAATGGGATTGCAAATCCCCTTTTCAAATACGGCGGATTACAAATCCGCCGTGACAGATGCGAAAGATTCAAACCTTCAGCACTCGACATCCGCATCTTCTTCCCGCCATAAGATTAGTAATCCTACTCACGGAAGAATGCATTCTTCCTTGCTGACGAATACCATTCTTCTGAACCTCCCTTAACAGTTTGGGCCATTCCGCTTCGCCACGATGGAAGGGAACTATAGATATAGTTCAAGGTTTAAAGTTTAAGGTTCAAAGTGTATTTTATCATTTTGAGCAAAGCGAAAAATCTGAGCACATCCACCGTATGGGCAATCCCTTGTGGTTGCCCAATAGCAGTTTGCGATGCCTTGCGTGTGTGGGCACCCACAAGGGGATGCCCGAATGTAGCGTGCGGCATATATCTGGGCAGACACATAGGTCTGCCCCTACGGTGCGCGGAGACTTAACGAGTATAGTATGAGGCCGCAACGAGTATAGTATGGAGCCGAAAGCTATATAGTATTCCGTACTCCACAACGTTCATTTCAACACCCACCATGCCACCGAGCCACCCTATATACGCGAAATATGTGTTACGCGCGTGTGTGGGCGATACGGAATTGTTAAATTCACTTAATCCCTCGCCCACACGCACACGTATTATACACTTTCGCGTATATA
>JAFWYQ010000005.1 GCA_017517605.1 Bacteroidaceae bacterium | reverse complement strand
ACTTTCGTTTGGCTCATTCCTTTGTCGAGTTGGGCTTCTGCGCGTCGGTCACCCTCCGCACAGCCAACCTTCCTAACGGCATGTCGTTTTCGTTGCCGTACAGCTTCCTTTCATTCTGTCAGCTCTGCCGAGCTTTGCTTGGCGCACCATATGAATCTCCTCTGATTGCAGAGCCTGAAAAGACCTTGAATTTATTTTCCACCGTTTCGGCAGACCGCTTATCTTGAACCGAGCGAAATCACCGTAAAGCTCGTCAGCAGAATCAAGGTGCCGAGCGCGAGAGATAGACGGGTCTTGAAGCCTGTCCCTTTCCATTCGCCTATGGCAACACCGATTACTGTCGAGAAAAGGATCGTAGACGCCATGACAATTGCGAAGGAGATGTAGCTAAGATCACCCATAAGCGGCTCGCCCGCCTTCTGACAGACAAACTGCATCACCCAGATAACGCCGACGATCAAGGCAAAAATCCAGTTTCTGAAAATTGGTCCATTGCGCAGATAATCCCCGAACGTACGGTTCTTGAAATGCTGCTGCACGACCCATGCCGCCTGCACGATGAATCCGCCCCAGAGAACAATCATGATGACAGGCATCCCCTGCCAGGACCAGGGTTCGCCTGCCTTCACTATACCGGCACCTACCGCGGCTTCATAGGCAGCCTTTTCGATGGATCCGCCCGACTGAAGTCCGAAGTTCATGCAGGCCGAACACAATCCGGAGACAAGAGCCACAACAATCCCCTTCTTGAAGTCAAATTCTGCGACTGCCTTCTTCTTTTCCTCTTCAGGAAGCTCATTCTCCTTAAGCTTTCCTGCATATCCAACGAAGCATATCCCAATAAGCGAGCCAAGAACTCCGCCCAACACCATGATCGAGCCTGAATCCTTCACCAGATCGGCGGCTCGTCCCTGAACGACAGGCGGAATGAGCGTGCCGGTGGCGGCGCACAGTCCGCAGCCGATTGCAAGGCCCAGCCCGATTCCGAGATAGCGCACCATAAGTCCCCATGTAAGACCGCCAATCCCCCAAACGGCACCGAAGCCGATGCACTGGAGAATCACCGATGTCTTGGCAGACATGGCAACCGACCAGAAATCAGGAACCGCGATAGCACATATGACCGCAGGCATGATGAGCAGCCCGACCACACAGTAGAACATCCACCATGTTTCATATGCCCATCCCTTCACTCCACGTGCAGGGAGAAGAAATGTTGCACCCGCGAAACCGCCAAGCGCAAACACAAGCATTCCAAGTACAGGATTCATCTATTCCTCTCTTTCGTTTTCACCACCATCCCACAGACGAGATAGATTCATTCTTTGAAGGGCATATATGATATCACAACATGACGTTTCGAGCCCCATTTTTTTTTTCTGAAACATTTTGTAATGTCCTTTGCAGCCATTCAATCGACCGTGAAGTCACCTCCGCGCATCAGTTTTATTACCCAAAAGCAGCAGAACGTACTTTTCAGAACATTCTGCTGCTTTCTTTTTAGGACAAATAACACACGTTACTTAATCGTTATAGCCCAAGTGCCGATCTTCTTGATGGTAGCTGTGCCATAGCCGATTCCATCAATCAGGACACCTGTCACGTTTGCCTTGTGCTTTTTGAGCTTATTCTTTTCGATTGCATACACGGTAAACGAACCTGAAAACGATCCGTCTTTCGACTTATAGGTAAGCTTAAGACCAGATGCATTAGCTATTTCCTGACCCTTCTTGCCCGGAGCAATGTCAGGTTCAGGATCCCCCTTCTTATACGTAACCTTTGCAGCCTTCACTCCATCAGCAACAACCCATTTCTTACCGGAAACAGAGACGCTTTCACCATCCGGTAGAACTGCATAGCCTTTAATCACTTCAATCGCATCCGGAATAAGTTCCGTAATATCCCCTTCAATATTGAACTTTGCCCCGTTTACAAGCGTTCCGGCCTTACCGATTACCGCACCATCAAGTCCGATAATCTCAGCATTGCCGCCATCAATCGGAAGCCAGATTGTAAAGGCGAGATTTACAGACTTCTTCGAGTAGATAACGGGGATACATATCATCTCCTCACCAATGAGCGCCTGCGCCTTTGCGGACACCTTTTCGCCATTGTATGTACCTTTGATCGTAACCTTGCCCTTCTTGGCGATGGTTACAGAAAGAATACCGCCATCGCAGATCATCGAGTAACCGCCCAAATACGGCTCAAGTATTTCTTCAGCAGCAGATTTCTCATCCTTATCCTTGGAAGAGAACAGATTTCTTACACCTTCAATATCATAGACATCAAAGTCACCGATCATGCCCTTCGAGCCAAAATCAAGGTTCAGCACACGACCATCCTTGGCCTTTTCAGAGAACGTGCGTGCAGTAAGGTCCACTTCCCCCTTGACCGTGACCTTCTTCTGGCCTGCAATCTGGATTGTTGCAGAAATCTTTGCAGCACCCTTCTTAGGAGTTGATACCTTAACCTGAATGGTACCAGCGACTTCATCAAGATGATAGAGATATCCATCATATACAGATGCCGCATTACCATAGACACCACCATTCACATCCGCATCTTCAACCAGTTCATAGACTGGATCTTGACCAGGAGGAACCGGCACACCTCCAGACGACGGAGGATTTGTTCCACCACCAGAACCATTGCCAGAATCGGGTTCTTCCACAATCTGCGTCCATTGTGCTGTGACCGTAACAGCTCCAGTCGAGCCACGCGATATTGTTGCAGGCTGCCATCCAGTGAATTTCCACCCTTCAACATCTGAAAGTGGCGCAAACACTATCTCATCCTCTATTGTATATGAGACCGGATTGGTATTTTCAGCATTTTTAGTACTTGCATATGTGATTGTATAGCCTTCTGTTACAAAAAATGCGCCTATTGACCTTGCCTGATTCATCGGAACATTCAATACTGCATCAAGTTCAGTACAACCAAGAACATCTCCATTCCATCCATTAAAACGATAACCTTTATTTGCAACCTTAGAAAGTTGAACGATTGCATTTGCGTCATACCATCCATTCGATGCACCAGATACAGTGCCGTGGACAGGCTGATTAATCTTCAACCAGTAATTAGTGGCAACTATATCCCATGTAAAGTCTATATTGTTGGTTACAACAACAGTAAATTCATTTGTTGCCGGCTGATAGAAAGACGAGCCAAGATAGACCAACTGGGTTGTGTTTGCATCATTGACCCATGGTTCAGGTGCTGCAAACATCATTTCCGTACCATACACAACATTTGTAGCAACACCACCCACAATAACAGAGTGCATTGCTCTAGTCCAATGCGCATAAATCGTCATGTCGCTGACGACTACAGTTTCTGACGTGATTCTTTCGCCTCCATCAGCCTCAGTAAACCATCCCTCGAACGTATAGCCCTCGCGAACCGGTATCGGCAGTTCTCCTATTGCCGTATAAACACTAACCTCTTGTATTGCTGATGAAACAACCCCCTCATTCGGATTGAATGTTACAATAAAATCTCCGTAATATTCAATTTCCACAGGAGATCCCTCGAATACTCTATTTGCCTCCACCTGTTTTTTCAAGCCTACAGGAACCCTTGCACGCTTAAGAGACTTGCAGTTCGCAAACGCCCACCCCATAATATTGGTCACGCTCAAAGGTATGCTTATGTATTCAATCGAGTCACAACAACGAAATGCGTCAAACCCAATGCTTGTAAGGGACTCAGGAAATGTCACATTCTGAAGCGCACCCGAATTCGTAAATGCTCGAGTACCTATACTCGTTGTTCCTTCAGAAATGACTAGATTGGTCACGGAGTTAAACGGTATTTCGCATTTCCAACCAGGAACCGTCACCTCTTTTATCGCATTGCATCCATAAAACGCTCTTTCGACAACTCGTGTGACACTGCTAGGTATTGTCACGCGCACAAGCGATCCGCACCAGGAAAACGCATTATGCCCAATATTTGTTACACTGCTTGGAATATCTACTTGCGTAAGCAAACCACACTCGTAAAAGGCATATCCACCAATACTTGTCACAGTATCCGGAAACTTAATGCTTTCAAGGGAATGGCATCTGTAAAAAGCAGAATCCCCAATGATACGACAGTTTCCGACATCCACCGATCGTAAATTCTTACATTCATAAAATGCGCTATTCCCAATTACTTCAAGGGTTTCAGGAAAAGAAATATCCGTAAGCGAAGAGCAGCTACGAAAAGCACTCTCACCTACAATCTTCAAGCCATTCGGTATTTTAACGGATGATAACGATGTACACCCACTAAAAACACTGTCGCCGATTTCCGTAACATTTTCAGGAATATCGATATTCTGCAATGCGGTGCACCCTCTAAATGTTCCGTACCTCAAAACCCGTAGTGAGAATGGCAGTTTGACGGATTTCAATAATGTACAACCGCCAAATGCCGACCAGAAATCAGTAAAACCTTCAGAAACCGTCGCTTCCTCAAGACTAGCAAATGGCGAAGGACTTTGATGAGTATGGAACACAGGAAAATTAAAGGTTTGGTAAACTGCATTTGAACCCCAACCAACCCATCCGCTTATAGTCGACGGGATAGTGAGCGACCTAATAGGGCTACCTAAATTATTGGCATCCCCAAGACTAGTCCATGCAACTCCTGAAAATGCGTGAACACTATGCAATGTAACAAAGCCATTAGGCTCCACCCAACAGTCCCACATCAAGGTTCCCTTACCAACTTCATTCGAATTGTCTCGATAAGGGCGAATCGAAACTGTTGTATCACCGAATAAATTCAACATAAAAACACTACCCAATAGCATCAATATCAGTTTACTTCTCATTACCTGTACTCCTTTTGTGTTTCGTGCCTGTTGTTTTACATATCACGTCTGGCACAAAAGAAACGTGGCATGCCTTTCAAAATCCATGTCTTGAACGAGGCACCGCCAAGCGCCCACCTAAAAACAAGAATAGAAGACACACCACGCGTGATAACACACGTAGCGCATCTCACATATCCAGCTTTTAGGTTGAAAATTGGCGGTTTTGTTCAAAGCCAAATACGCAAGATTGCGTACGTTGGGCAGGTTAGCTTGCGCACCCTGCTCCTACTCTCGCTCCGTGCATCATCACTAGCTGATAACTGCTAGCCGCTAACGACTAAACACGTGGAGAAGCCGGCCGTTTCCTGTGCTACGACCGGTATGTCAAAGATCAGTTCGAGGAGCCAATCTCCCCAAACAGCGCGAATAATACCACTTACCACCCTCAAATGCAAGAATAAAATCAACGGAGTACCATTTATGTATACGAATCATTTTTACTGCGCCTTTGGCTCGACGACTTGTAACGACTTTTCGAGCGTAGCCAGAGTGAAGGCTTTACGCCGATGCCCGGACGTGTCGCGCAAGCGCGACGGCATCGCCGTAACAGCCTTATCCTTCCTTCTGTCTCCGCTCGATGGCAGGAATATCGGCATGTGCAGTTGTGTGCTGCTCGGTCGGGAGGATAGGCTATTGCGTTGTGCCCGTCGCGAAGCGACATGTCCGGGGCGCAACGGAAAGCCTACCGAACGAGCGGCACACACAAAGTCGTTACAAGTCGTCGCCACGAAGTGGCAGTAAGTACCGAACGAGCAGGCTGCTCGTTCTCCCAAGTGCCTCTATAGTATGGCAAAGACGGAGGGGTTTAAATGCAAAATCAGTCGGCCGGAAGTGAGAGGAATGGTCGGGTAGGAGTGTAATCACTAAACTTGGGCGCAAGTTTACGAAATTTGGGCGCAAGTTTACAGATAATGGGCGCAAATTTACGCATAATGCGCCCGTTTTATTATCCTACACCGTAAGGGGGAATAGCTTTCACCCATGACAAGGAGTTCTTACACCTATAGGGAACGCAACTTACACCATATAGAAACAGCGCTCGGGCAGTTGTCCCAAGCGCATTCGGCAGTATCAGGAAAGTTAAATGCCCCATGACGCATTTAACTTTGTCATGGGGTACTACTTACATATTATAGGGTATATCGACAAGTGCTCTCTCAAACGCGGGCATACACCGGAGCCATCGCGTCGTGAATGCGGCGATAGGTTTCGAACAGGCGGGCGTATTCGGCGGCGGCATTCGGATCGGGAGATATAGTGCGGTCCACGT
>JAFWYQ010000030.1 GCA_017517605.1 Bacteroidaceae bacterium | reverse complement strand
TGACCAACTGGATTGGTTACCACTGCTTGAACGGACGTGTGTATTTGAAGGACATCATGGAGGCTTCGGCCTTGACAACTGCCGTGCCTGCACAGGTTATCACAGTGACTATGGTACAGGACAGCATCTACCTGAACCGTTTCAAGACAGACCGTATCGACGAGGATGGTATCTTCTTGGCCCGTCAGGGCGACTTCGTGGACTATGCCTGCAAGGATGGTGTAATCCAAACGGTAGAGAAGGGTAGCGAAGGAAGCAGCACCATCCAGATTATTGAACGTGCTGCTTACCGCGTATATTGGGACTTCGGTGACCAACCCGAAATCCGTGCGTTGGCAGGATTCCGTAAAGCAGGTACTGCCGTGAACTTCGGAGGTGATGACCTCTCGATGATGCGTTGGGAAGGTACACGCGAGATTACATATTATTGTGGTGGCTTGCCGGAAGTGGGAGGTTCGATTGACCAGAAGAACCAGTATGTATATGGTGACCACTTAATTATGCGTGTCTGCTCAACTGTACTTCCCCGTTTGGAAATCACTACCCCAGTGTTGGTGGCCGGTAAGTACAACATCTGGTTGTGCTGGCGTCGTGCCAACCCCTGTGCCTTCAATGCCACTTTCCACCACGGCCCTGCGGATGTGGAATCAGAGTATGAAGACCAGTTTATGCCCTCTAACGTAAACCTTGAGGATTATATGGAAAAAGATGGTAGTGATGTCGAGAAATTGTTAGCCAATGGTTGGAAACAATATAATGCAAAATCTTACATTAACGTATTCTGTAGTAAAAAACTTGGTACTGTAGAGGTGAAGACTACTGGTGCTCATACCTTGATTTTCGAGGCAACCCGTGGTTCAAAGGGTGACGGTAACTCTTGGGATATGATTCAGTACATCCCGATGGATGATGACCAGGTATGGCCGCGTATTGCCATGAACGGTGATTTGATTGAGAAGGGTACGCCCGATTGTCAGATTTATCCCGATCAGTGTGGTGTGAACGGTTATCCTATCGTTCCTGGATGTCCCGTACATGACCCTGCGGCAGAAGAGTAAAGAGATGGAACTTAGTAATTAAAGGAGTTACCGCTTCACTAAGTAGTTAAAGGAGTTATCGCAGGCACAGCCTGCTGGCCAATAGTTTTGCTAATCATTCCCAGGCTCGTAGAGCCGATAACTCCTCTACTCCTTAATTACTGAAAGAAAGATATAATTAAAAAAGAATAGTCTATGAAACTAAAGAATATAATGCAAATGTCCATTCTGTTGGCTGCCAGCGGTGCCTTTATGGTAAGCTGTAACAACCAATGGGACGACCACACAAGCGTTACCGGTTCTGTAGCCGGTAGCGTATATGCAGCCATCGAGGCAGAGCAAGACCTCTCGGCCTTCAAAGGTTTGCTGCAAGCGACTGGATACGACAAGGTGCTTTCGGGAAGCAACAACTATACCGTGTTGGCTCCCACCAATGCAGCTTTGGCAGAATTGAGCACATGGGATACATTGGCTATCGTGCGCAACCACATTGCACCGCTCTCTTATAAGGCTATCCAACCGACTGACCGCCTGTTGATGCTCAACGGTAAGGGTTTGGCAGTGGCTGAGGCCGAAATACAAGAGACAGAGGTGGTATGTAGCAACGGTGTGTTGCGCTTGGCCGATAAGGTGGTACTTCCTTTGAAGAACCTGTATGAACAGGTTGCTGCCAATAAGGACCTTTATGATATGGCTGCCATCATCTACGCAGCCGGAGACTCGGTAATGGACCCTGACAAGAGCGTTCAGAAAGGTGTTGACCCTGCTACAGGTCAGGCTATCTACGATACCGTATGGATGTATCAGAATCCTTTCTTGGATTCGTTGCATATTGACAACGAAGATGCAAACTTCACCTTGGTGATGCTGGAGAATGAGAACTTCCACGCTATCCAGAAGAAGTATGCCAAATACATGTATCAGTTGGAAGATGCTGCTTCAAGTGTGAAGGGTGACAGCACATTTACCTATGCCGCTGCTGCCAATAGCTTGATTTACGACTTGGTATGTATGTCTGCCAATGCTGGCGATCAGGAATTGATTGCAGCCTTTACCGGTGTGAAGTTGGATATGAGCCAGGCCACCGTTACTGAGAATGTTGCTTCTAACGGTAATGTCCTTTTTGCTGATGGCGTGAATATCCGCATCAAGAACAACAAGATCAAGGACATCATCGTGGAAGGTGAGGACTATGTGGGTGCCCGCAGCGCGAATCATACATACGTTCGTATGCGCGACTATGCCAGTGGAGGAAAGGATATGATGATGATTGGTTATACTGAGATTGCTAAGGACCTCAAGACCTTTACGGTGTTGGATGCGGATGGTAATCCTGTGAAGAAGTGGAATAGCGAAACAGACAGTACCTATACTTATCCTGCATCAACCAAGTATTTCTGGTACGAGAGTGCCACTATCACCAGCAAGCAGCCTGGACAGTCTAACAACGAATTGAATGCCTATGTGGCTTATCGTCCGCACATGTATTCTTGCAAATACCGTGTATATTGGGTGGCTGTGGATGATATTCCTTCACACTATGCCGGTGATACCTTGGACCTCGATTGGGATCCTGCCCAACCGAACAAGCCTTGTACCTCTGTAAACCGTCTCGTTCAGAAATTGTATATCGGCCAGGAAGGTAAGCGCCTTGTATGGGGCGTGAACACCAAGGGTGTAGCCGGTAACGGATTCATCAGCAACTACAAGAACAACGGTGCAGCCCGTTGTATGGTGGGATACGACCCCGTGGAAGCCAATGATGAGAATCATCCTAATTTCAAGAAACCTGCTCAGGGTATGAATGCGGGTGACCCCATTGCCAACAAGGAAATATTCGCTGCTGAACAGCCCCTCTTCTGGTGTGCTGCCGGTGGTGACTACGATCAGGTAGTAGGCAAGAATCCATTGAACCCCTATGATCCTGCAGTGCCTAATCGTCCTGCCCGTGAGTTCTTGACGATTGCCAACGAGTGCGATATCGACATCTTTGTGACCAACTCGGCCAATACGGCGGATTCCAAAGTGAAGGCTAACGGTATGATATTCTTGGATTACATCCGTTTCGAGCCGGTAATTGAGGACGAAGAATAATAAAGAGTAACGACTTCAAAATGTAAAGTTATGATACAGAAATTTAATAGAATAGTATTCTTAGTATTGTGCTTGGGATTCATGGGTTGGATGCCGGCACTGGCTCAGGAGGCTACGCTGGAGTTGACAGGTCGTGTGCTTTCTGCAGCAGATGCTTCACCGTTGCCCGGTATCAGTGTTTCTGTTCCCGGTGTAAGTGCAGGCATGACCGGAGATGATGGTACTTTTAAGGTGAAAGTTCCCTCATACGACGTGGAATTGACCGTGAGCGGTCCGCTTTATCAGGCAAAACGTGTGGCATTGAAAGGCCGCAAGGAGATTGAAATCCGTATGCAGGCTGAAGGTTTTGATGCTTCTGTTTATAAAGATGTGGTTACTCCTATGGGTGAAGTAAACAACAGTCATTTGACTGCTTCTGCTGTATATCTGGACAAGAGCCGCGAAACAGAAGTAGGTGATATGCCCGAAAACTTGTTGGGTACTGTTGCCGGTTTGAATGTGGTTGAACGTTCCGGTATGGAAGGTTCGGGAGCCAACATGTTCTTGCGTGGTTTCAACTCTCTCTATGCAGGCAACCAGCCTTTGTTGGTTGTTGATGGTATGGTGATGGAGAATGCGCAGTTCGGTGAATCTTTGATGGATGGTTATATCTCTACTCCGATGGGTGCCATCAATGTGAAGGATATCGACCGCATTACCGTGTTGAAGGATGCTTCTGCCATTTATGGTGTGAAGGGTGCCAACGGTGCTGTCCTTATCCAGACCAAGCAGGTTACTGACCTTACTACCCATATCAATGTACAAGCATTGGCAGGTCTCTCCATGCAACCACAGGCGTTGCCTATGCTGAATGTGATGGATTCTAAGCGTTATCTTGCCGAGATGGCTCAGAATGCAGGCCTTTCTTCTGCACAAATCCAACAACTTCCCTTTGTGAATGCCGAAAAACCGGTGTTGAACAACTGGGGATACAGCGGTAATGTGGATTATTATCGTTACAACCAGAATACCGATTGGCAGGATGAAATCTTCCAGGAGGCATTCAAACAGCAGTATTCATTGGATGTATCCGGTGGTGATGAGGTGGCTGTATACGGCCTTTCTTTGGGATTCTTGTCAAAGGATGGTGTGGTAGTAGGTAATGATTACGACCGTTTCAACGCCCGTATCAATACTGCTATCAAGTTTACCCAGAACCTCCGTGTAAAGACCAACATGAGCTTTATCTACGGTAGCAAGAACCTTTCTAACGAAGGTACAGCATCGTTTGTAAATCCTATCTATTCAGCTTTGGTAAAGACTCCGTTCACTACAGCTCATGTAATGAATGAACAGGGCTTGTCTTCTCCCAAATACGAGGATGTGGATTACTTTGGAATGGCTAACCCCTCTGTGGTGACAAACAACGTGAATTCAGAGAATTCGTTCTATCGTTTCATGGGTAACATCGACCTGTTTGCCCAGTTGAACAAGAACTTGAAGTTCACTACCAACTTTGGTGTAAACTTCAACAAGGAACGCGAAGAGGTGTTCTATCCGAAGGGCGGTATTCCTTATGGACATTTTGACAATAATGTAGAGATTACTTCAAATGCGCAACACCGTGTAGAGCGTCTGTTTACGTTGTTCGACGAGAACCGCTTGACTTATACGTTTGATTTTGCTCACGACCACAAATTGGATGCCACCCTTGGCTTCCGTTATATGACCAGCCGTGCTGAGAACGATTTCGGTGAAACATACAATGCTCCTGATAATGCCTATACCTCTATCGGTAACGGTTTGATTGAGTATGCCGCTACGGGTGGTATGTTGGGTAAGTGGAATTGGTTGGCTGCTTACGCGAATGTAAACTACAACCTTTACAACAAGTATTTCGTGGATGCTGTCATCTCTGCCGATGCCTCTTCACGCTATGGCGAGGATGTAGGTACTTTGCAGTACTATCCTTCAGTGACAGCAGCATGGCTTCTCTCTTCTGAGAAGTGGTTCCGTGCCGATTTTGTGGATATGTTGAAGTTCCGTGCAGGTTACACTCAGGCCGGTAACGACAACATCGGAAACTATGCCGCCAAGCGTTACTACGTGGCTCAGAACTTCTTGGGCAACTACGGTTTGGTTCGTGCCAATTTGATGAACAAGGACTTGAAGCCCGAACGTGTTACCAAACTCAATGTGGGCTTGGATATGTCATTCTTTGACGAAGCCTTTACCTTGAGTGCTGATTTCTACAAGAACACCGTTACCGACATGTTGGTATACTCAAAGGCCAAGTACTATACGGGTCTTGACAGCTATATCGACAACGGCGGTGAGATGGAGAATGTAGGTATCGATGTAACGGCTACTGCCCGTTTGGTCAATACCAAGAATGTGAAGTGGGATTTGGGCATCACTGCCTCTCACAACCAGAATGAGGTGACAGCCTTGAAGACCGGTGCATTCAATACCGAGTTGGCCGAAGGTACTATCCGTACACAGGTAGGTAGCCCGTTGGGTATTTTCTATGGTTACAAGACAAATGGTGTATATAGCACAACAGCTGACGCTGATGCTGATGGTCTATACACTATGGTCGGTTCTGTTCGCACTCCGTTTGAAGCCGGCGATGTTCGTTTTGTAGATGCTCATGAAGATGGTCTCATTGACGAGAAGGATATGCAGGAAATCGGTGATCCTACTCCCGATCTCTATGGTTCAATTTTCACTAATTTGAAGGTTCAGCGTTTCAATCTCTCGGCTCAGTTCAAGTACTCTTTGGGTAACGATGTGTACAACTACACCCGTCGCAACTTGGAGACTATGAGCGGTTGGGAAAACCAGACCGAGGCTGTTCGTAACCGTTGGCAGGTAGAGGGCGACATTACCAATATGCCGAAGATGGTGTATGGCGACCCGCGTGGCAACGCACGTTTCTCTGACCGTTGGATTGAGGACGGTTCATTCTTGAAACTCAAGAACGTAACTCTCTCTTACAACGTGCCGATGCATAACGACGTGTTGACCGACCTTGTAGTGTATGGTGCAGTAGAAAACCTGTTCACTATCACAGATTACAAGGGCTATGATCCTGAAGTGATTTCTTCTGCGGCCAATCCGTTGAACTATGGTATCGACTCTTATTCAACACCTCATACAACAACCTTCTATGTAGGTGTGAAAGCAGGACTCTAATTAAGTATTAAGAAACTAAGAATTAAGATTTTTATGAAACAGATTAAATATTTAGCATACTTGATGCTTGCCGGAACGGTTGGTTTGGCTTCTTGTGTGGATGCCGACTTGGACGACGCATTGGAGTATGACGAGCATTACAAGACGACAACTGATGCTGACAACGCCGTGTTGGGTGCCTACTCCTCTTTCATGAGAATGGCGGGCCAAATGGTAGTGATTAATGAGTTGCGTGGTGATTTGATGGATTTGACAGACAATTCTTCTGTTGACTTGCAGGAGATTGATGCGAACAAACCTTCAGAAGGAAACGTTTATGCCGATCCTACCCCTTATTACAATGTTATTTTGAACTGTAACGATGCAATGGCTAATTTCGAGAAGATGTTCCAGAACAACAACCTTACCGAGGCTCAGTTCTTGGAACGTTATTCTGACTTGATGGCTTTGCGTTGCTATGTTTATCTGCAATTGGGTGCACAGTTTGGTGAAGTTCCCTATATCACTGAGCCTATAGTTTCTGTAGGAGATGCTCAGAAAGGGTACACCAAATTGAATTTGGATCAGTTGATTGATACCTTGATTGCCGACATGACCTCTACTACAGTAACAGGTAAGCAGGTAATCTTGGATGAATATTCCGAGTCACCGTTGGTTCAGCACATGTTGGATGGTTACGATTTGAAGTACTTCTTCATCAACAAGCACTTCTTGTTGGGTGACCTCTATTTGTGGAACAACGATTATGAGAAGGCTGCTATGGAGTATAAAACCGTGATGAACGAGGATAATGATGTGAATATCTCAACTAACCAGTATAAGATGAAGGTAGCCGGTGTGGACACATGGAATACTTCTACTTATGGTTCTAACGAGTATTATCAGGTGTTCTTCCTCCGTTATCACGATGATGATGCCAATGCTTACTACAACCAGTGGATAAACATGTTTACTGATGAGATGACAGCCCGTCGTGCTCCGTATGAGTGGGCATGGTCTCCGGCTTACGATGCTATGTACAAGCCTCAGTATCCTTTCTATCAGTTGTTTGCTCCGTTGGGTGTTGAGGGTGGTCAGTATCAGTTGAAACCGTCAATATACGCTATCGATTCATTGTGGAACGAGCAGGTGATGCGTAATGGATTTACCTTTGACGGACGTGGTGAGAAGGCCTCGTATATCTACATGAATGGCGAGCCTCACGTTTATAAGTATATGGCTGTTCCTGGATTGGGGTTGAATGATCCGAGTGCTATTGAGGTGTCTACTGAAGGTCGCCTCTTCCTCTATCGTGCCGGTTTGTTGCACCTCCGTTATGCTGAGGCTGTGAACCGTGCCGGACATCCTAAATTGGCTCTTGAGTTGATTAACCAGGGTATCGGTAGCCTTTATGGCAAGACCGGTGGATTCCTTATCTTGGGTGACAATACCACTACAGATGCCAATGGTAACTTGATTGGAACTTCTGTAGAAGGTGAGATTGGTGAGCCTTATTATTTTGCAGCTTCATGGACTGAGAGCAACTCTGTATATGGCTATCGTCGTGAACCGTGGCGTTCGAGCCGTGGTATCCGTGGCCGTGTAGCCTTGGTTTCCAAAGAGGCATCCGATTTGGCCGCTTATCCTAAGACTTTGGCCGAGTGTGCTACTCGTCAGGATTCAATTGAAGTGGTTGAGAAGATTATCCTTGATGAGGCTGCTCTCGAAACTGCTTACGAAGGCAACCGTTTCCCCGACTTGGTGCGTGTAGCTCGTCGTATGAATGATTTGGTTCCCAATTCAGGTAATGCCTACATGCAGGCTGTACAGCAGGGTAAGTACGAACTTAATGGCCGTACCAATCCCTATACTGACGAGGCTTCTTGGTTCATGCCTATCGTTGAGGAATAATTATTGTTTGAGTAGTTAAAGGAGTTAGAGGAGTTATCGGCTCTACGAGCCTGGGAGTTAAAGCCAATAGTTTGGTATCTACGTAAGTTATACTATTGACTTTAACTCCTAACGAGCAGAGCGAGTGATAACTCCTCTAACTCCTTTAACTACTATTAAACACAACTACATCTAACTGAATCCAAATGAAAAAACTATTATTTTCTTTGTTGCTGGCAGTTTTTGCCGGTCCGTCGTTTGTGTCTGTGGCACAAACAAACTACGACTTTTCGCAGATGCAACGCGAGAAACTGGGACGCAGCCTTGTGGGATGGCGTATCAATCGTGGATTGGTAGCCCTCAGTTGGCGCTATCTCTCTTCGGATCCTATTGACACCAAGTTTCATGTGTATCAAGGCGAGAAACTGGTCGCAGCCACCTACAAGACCTCTGTCCGCCTGAACGATTATTACTATGCTACGGAGAGTTCCTACCGCTTGGTGCCTGTGGTGGGTGGCGTAGAGCAGACCGATATGGCGCAGGAGTATACTGTACCCGCCAATGCTCCTTCGGGATACATCGAGATTCCTTTGACGGCTATTCCTGATACAGTGATTCAATCATCTACGGTGACTTTTAGTCCCAACGATGCCAGTGTGGGCGATGTGGATGGCGACGGAGAGTTTGAAATCATCTTCAAGTGGGACCCTTCCAACTCACAGGACAATTCCAATTCAGGCTATACAGGCAATGTTTACCTCGATTGCTACAAATTGAATGGAACCCATTTGTGGCGCATCAATTTAGGACGCAATATCCGTGCCGGTGCTCACTATACCCAGTTTATGGTGTATGACCTTGACGGTGACGACAAGGCCGAAGTGGTTTGCAAAACCGCAGATGGTACTGTGGATGGCGTGGGAACAGTAATAGGTGATGCCTCCAAGGATTACCGTAACTCCAGTGGTTACATCCTGAGTGGCCCTGAGTACCTTACTATTTTTAATGGCGAGACAGGTGCAGCTATGCAGACCATCAACTACAACCCACAGCGTGGAAACTTGAATGATTGGGGCGATACATACGGAAATCGCGTGGACCGCTTCTTGGCTTGTACTGCCTATCTTGACGGCAAGCGTCCCAGTGTGGTAATGTGTCGTGGCTATTATAGTGGTAAGAGTAGTGGTGGCCGTACCGTAATTGCCGCTTACGATTGGGATGGCAAGGAGTTGACCAGCAAATGGACATTCGATACCAAGGCGATGAAACTGAGTGCGTATGTCGGACAGGGAAACCACAACCTCCGTGTGGGGGATATTGATGGTGACGGATGCGACGAGATTGTCTATGGCTCCATGACTGTTGACCACGACGGACAGGCCAAGTACAACACCCGCTTAGGCCATGGCGATGCCATTCACATGACCGTCTTCAATCCCGCTTCAGGTGCTTTGGCCGTGTGGGCTTGCCACGAGAATAAGAAGGATGGTTCTACCTTCCGCGATGCCGCTACGGGCAAGATTATCAATCAGGTGAAGAGTGGCGATGACGTAGGTCGTTGTATGGCTGCCGACATCGACCCCAACTATCCCGGTGTAGAGATGTGGTCGAGTCGTTCGGGTGGAATCTTGGCTACCGACGGACGTATTGCCAGTACCTCCACCAGTGGCGTGTCAATGAATATGGCCTGTTGGTGGGATGGCACGCTGCTGCGCAATTTGCAGGACGGCATCTCCATCACCCGTTACGATTACAACAAGAAGAACAGTGCTACCACGTTGCTTTCCGCCAATGGTTGTTCGTCCAACAATGGTTCCAAGAGTAACCCCTGTCTGGTGGCCGATATGTATGGTGATTGGCGTGAAGAGCTGTTGGTTCGCACGTCGGATAACAAGAGTCTTCGTCTCTATATCAGTGCCGATACGGTGGAGTATCGTTTCCATACCTTCCTTGAAGATCCTGTTTATCGTAGCAGTGTCGCCTATCAGAATGTAGCATACAATCAACCTACACACACCGGCTTCTATTTCGGTGCCGATTTAGGGAAGATGATGAAGACTACAGGCGAGACGGGCGAAGCCTGGACATTGGATGCCGGTATGGAGTATGATGCCTATCGTTGGATGTTGGGCGACAGCCTGTTGATAGGTAGTGGACGTACGGTAGAAGTCCTTGCAGAACTGATTCCCGAAGGGGAAAGTGCCGAGGTTTGCCTCTATGCCACTTACCGTGGTTATGAGTTCAAAGAGACCGTCTCTTTGAACCGTCCTTCGTCGGTAGGTCAAGTAGCTTTGACTGCAATTCGTGTGCCGTCAGTTATCAGTCAGGCACTTGATGTGGAACTTCCTGCCGACTGTCAGGCACGTGTCGAAGTTTATGGCTTGAATGGCCAGTCTGTAGCTTCTGTCGCTACCCATGGAGGTAATGTGCAACTTGATGCCGCCACGTGGGTACATGGTGTGTATTTGGTGAAGATTACTACGGCCAGTGCCACTGTTGCCCGCAAAGTCGTGAAGCGGTAATTGGTGATAAGAGAAAGTTAATCTTTACTTTACTGAGCGGATTATACGTTACTATAAAGAGTCGTATAATCCGCTCTTCTATTTGTTGTAATATTTTGATGCAATTCAAATTGTGATATTGTATTTTTCTTTTAAATATTTGATTGCTTATTTAAATGTATAAACTCATTTTTGCTTGGTTGATAAAAATATTATACGTTTGATATATAGTAAGTTATAAAGCATAAAAAACGCTTAAGCGTTATTGAAAAATCTCTTAAGCGTTATTGTCGTAACGCTTAAGCGTTAGCGGCATAACTCTTAAGCGTTATTTTTTTAGACTTAAGCGTTATTTTTTAAGGGTTCAGAGTGGGGGGGGGCAACTGTTGGGAGTTGTGTGATAACTGTTAAACTTTATGATATTTTTCGTAGAAAACAGACTGTGTTTAGTTCTAAATCCAGCAAATAATGTGTTAAATCTGTAAAAAGTTGACTTAATATAGTTTATATTAGCAAAAAAAGATGTACATTTGCCCCGTAATACGTAGTATTAAGCCAAATTAGAGATAAAACAAACTAAACAGACTAATGAAAATGACATTGAGACGAATTTTATCACTTCTTGTTTTAGCGTTATCGTGCACGATCGTTGTTGATGCTCAGCGCATGATGGAGAATCTTGACCGCGGTTTGATTGCGGTGAAGAAGGACAATGGTGTGTACCTCGGTTGGCGCTTGTTGGGACAGGAGTGGTACGATGTAAACTACAATGTTTATCGTGACGGCACTCGCTTGAACGATGAGCCATTGACTACCTCCAATTTTTTTGATGCCAATGGAACAACCGCTTCCTGCTACACTGTGCGTGCTGTGGTGCGTGGTGTGGAGCAGGAGGATTGTGCCGCTGTCACCCCATGGGCTAATCAATATATCGATATCCCCATGCAACCTGTCTTGAATGCGGCGGGTACAGACATCAGTAGCAAATATACCCTCAACGATGCCAATGCGGCCGATTTGGATGGCGATGGCGATTATGAGCTGATTGTCAAGCGCATGAATACCGATTTCACCAAGGCCAATACGGTTTATACCCTTTTTCAAGCCTACACGCTGGAAGGTAAATTGCTGTGGACCATCAATGTGGGACCTAACTTGATCAATTCCGGTCATGTAGAGACCAACTGTATGGCATACGACTTCAACCAGGATGGTAAGGCCGAGGTGGTTATCCGTTTGACTGACGGCAGTATCTTGCCTGACGGCACAGTGGTGGGTAATGCTACGGTGAACTATCGTCCTGCCAGCTATTCTGACGGGAATACGGTGTATCAGACACAGGGTGACGAATGGCTCTATGTGCTCAATGGTGAGACGGGTGCTGTGATTGACAACGTGAAGTTTGACGAGACAACCAACAACCTGGCCCGTCGTAATGCCGCTTATTGGTGGGAAGGCAATAGCAAAGCATACGGTCACCGTGCCAATAAGTTTCACTTCGGTGCTCCCTATCTGGATGGCCGCAAGCCCAGTATCTATGTGGGCCGTGGATGCTACACCAACATCCACATGGCCGCATTCGACTTGGTGAACAACAAATTGCAAGTGCGTTGGACATACGCTTGCGACGACCCCTCCAGCAAGTTCTACGGACAGGGTTATCACAACTTCTCCATTGTGGATGTGGACGAGGATGGACGTGACGAAATATGCCACGGTAACATGGTGATTGACGAGTACGGCAAGGAACTCAGTTCTACCGGACTTGGCCATGGCGATGCCCAGCATTATGGTGACCTTGACCCTTATCGTAAGGGCCTCGAGGGATTCCGTTGCTTGGAGGACAATCCTGGTGCTGTGTTGGTGGATGCTACCACTAACGAAATCTTGTTCCGTTGGATGCGTGGTAACGATAACGGTCGTTGTTTGGCAGGAAACTTTACCGATAATTGGCCGGGTGCAGAATTGTGGACCACGGATGGAAAGTTGTGGAGTGCGACTCTTAGTCGTGGAGCTGATCAGACTGTGGACAACAAGGCTCCGGGTGTAACTATGAATTATCGCATCTATTGGGATGGTGACATATTGGAAGAGTCGTTCGACTACGTAAACGGACAGAATACCGACGGTGCTGTGTATAAATACGGCAATAGTTCTCCCATCTTTGTAACCAAAGGATGTGCCACCAACAACGGTACTAAGGGTACTCCTTCGTTGCAGGCCGACCTCTTCGGTGACTGGCGCGAAGAGATTGTTCTCCGCACTACGGACGAAAAGAAGTTGCGTATCTGGACAACTACTGATGTGACCGAGCATCGCAACTATACCCTGATGCACGACAAGCAATACCGTCAGGCGGTATATTGGCAAATGATTGCCTACAACCAACCGCCTCATGTAAGCTATTTCTTGGGCAATGCCGAGGGTATCACCGTGCCTCCTCCTCCTGTGATGAGCAATGGACGTACTGTAGTGACCGCTGCCATTACGGCTGACCACACCGACAAGCATGTGCTGGTTACCGATGCAGCAGGCGGTGAGGTGACAGTGGCTGAGGGCGCTGCCCCCTACATCCTTACCGTCAACGGTTTGAAGAACGATTGGACATTGACTGGTGCCGCATTCTCGGGAGAGATGCGCTTGATTAAGCAGGGTCAGGCAGCCCTTACCTTCAGTGGCGAACACACCTATACGGGTGTGACAGAATTGTGGGAAGGTGTGACCAACTTTGAAGGTTCGCTCCAGAGTCCTGTGTGGGTGAACCGCTTTGCCGAACTCAATACCGGCGCTATATATAATAAGGGTATAGAGATGGAGTACGGAGCCATCCTTCGTGTGGGTGGTGCCGCTAACCAAGGAACAGTAACTGCTTCTGCTCTTAATCTGAAGAAGGGCGCTGTCGTTGAGTTGGACATCTATTCCGACAATCTTACGGCCGACAAGCTGGTGGTGAACGACAAGTTGACATTGGCTGATGGTGCGATATTCCGCTTTGTCCAGCACAACAAGGAACGCGAAACAACTCCTGTAGCCGGTGATTACCTGATTGCCGAGACATTTGAAATCGTTGGTGATTTGAACAAGGTAGTTATCGAAGGATTGCAGGGCGTGGCTTGCGAGTTGAGACATGATGGAGGCAAGATTTATCTCTCTATTGCTGCTATGCGCGAGGCTGGTAGTATCTTGTGGAGTGGTGCACAAAGCAATGTGTGGGATTTGTTTGAAAGTGAAAACTTCCTCTTGGCCGGAGAGACTGAGACATTCGTAACAGGCGATGCCGTAGTGTTCGATGAATCAGCTACGGTCAAGACCGTGACGCTTGGAGAAGAAGTAGTTCCCTCTTCTGTAGTAGTGAAGGGCGATGCCAACTACACCTTCTTGGGCGACGGACATATTGGTGGTGATGCAACCTTTACCAAAGAAGGAGAGGGTACACTTGCTATCGGTAATATAAATCCCTACACAGGCAAGACTATTATTTCAGGTGGAACAGTAAAACCTGCCTCGTTGGCCACTTTGCAGAGTGCCGGTTCGTTGGGTGCACTCAGTAACAGTGCCGATAACTTTGTGGTGCAGAATGGCGCAACAATTTATACTACAGGCGATATGTTCCAAGAGAGCCCAATGACAATGGGCGAGGGCGGTGGTGTCTTCAATGTCGATGGTGGCAACTTGCATCTGAAGGGAGTCATCAAGGGTACGACCCTTACCAAGAATGGTAGCGGCACCTTGCATATCTATGGCCGTCCCAATTCTCACAAGAAGACCATCCTCAACGGTGGTACACTGAACATTGCTGAGGAATATGGTTCTGAACATCCTATTAACGGTCTTTTGGGTGATACCCTTGTTATCAATGGCGGTACGGTGCAATGTCTTGACAATTGGAATTCGTACAGCAGTGCTTCATGGAACATCGTGGTGCCCGAGGGCAAGAGTGGAACCATCCGTCTGGATGGCCGTTGTAACTACACCGGTTCTCTTACGGGTAGTGGTACACTGAATGTATATATCCCCTACGTGCGTACCTATTTGCAAGGTAATTGGTCTAAGTTTGCTGGTATCATCGTATGCTCGCAAGGAAAAGATGGTGACTTCACCTTCGACAATACCTACGGATTGCCATTGGCTACCCTGCAGGTAAACAGCGGATGCACCGTGCGCAACAACAAGAACCAGAATATGCGCATTGCCGCTGCTACAGGTTCGGGAACGTTGGGTGGCAGTCATGGATGGACTATAGGTAACGACTCCGGAGAGGTGAACCGCTTCGGTGGTTCAGTCCTTGGTTCGTTGACTAAGGTGGGAAGCAACACGTTGCAACTCTCGGGCGTAAGCACCTTCAGTGAATACTTCACCGTAGAGGGTGGTAAGGTAATCGTTGCCAATACCGGTGCTACCAAGAGTGCTACGGGAAGCAATGCCCTTGAACTGAAGTCGGGCACCGAATTGAGCGGTTGTGGTTACATCGGAAATTCACGTCTGTACATCCGCGAGGGTGCACTCTTTACCCCAGGCTTGTATTATACAGGAACCCTCAAGGTGGCTTCGGTCATTACGTTGGACGAGGGTGGTGTCATTGCATGGCGTCTCGATGGTAACGGAAAGACTATTACCCTGGAAGAGGCAAAGAGCATGACCTTGAACGGAACGCTCCGTGTGACCTTGAAGAGCGGTTATACACCACAGTTGGGCGACAGTTTCAGTTTGTGGAACTGCAAGAAGGTACAGGATGCCAGTGCTCCTACGTTGGAATTGCCCGAGTTGCCCGAAGGATTGGCATGGGATACTACCGACCTGTTGACCACTACCGGAACCTTGCGCGTGATTGATGCCACAGGTTTGCACCTTACTTCATGAGACGAACCGGTGAAGGCAACCGTATATACCCTCGATGGTATGCAGGTGGATGCGTTTGATTGTATATATAATAAGGTAAAGGAAAACTTCAATCAGACTACTCTGTCTGCCGGACTCTACATCCTCAAGTTGGATGGCTTGAACGGTAGCGGTGCGGTGAAGATGAGAAAAGAATAAAAATTTAAATATATAACTCTATTATTAACTAAAACTTTAAAAAAGTATGAAGAAACATTTCTACTTAGCTGCTGCAGCCTTGCTTTCAATGGCTGCTACTGTGAATGCTCAGGACATTGTAATTTCTGAGGACATGGAAGTGACCGATCCTGCATCATGGGGAACCCATTTTGAAGGAGCAAGAGACGTTACTATTGCCGGTGCTACTGTTACGTTCGCCAATGAGGGAATGAACACTGTGGCCTTCCACCCATTTTATGTGGATACTGTACGCCTGTACAACGGAGCCAAGATTGTGATGTTCGATTCTCCCGACACATGGTATCCTAATCCTGACGAAGACCCTTCTTTGGATGTGTTTGGTGCCGCTGAATTTGACGATGGAAATGGCAGCATGTTGACCGAAGTGGGATACAGATTCAAGATTATGGGTGACGCTACTATCGTATGTGACAGCAAGTGTACTCTCGGTGGTAAGGTGATGAGTGAAGATGGTGTTGAGAGCACATTGACTTTGGTTGTGGGCGACTCTACCAAGATCAACATCGACTTCATGGGCTTTACCGGTACATTGAAGTTGCAGTATCGCGAAGAGGCTAAGAACCAGACTGTATTGTTCGGTGGTACATTCCCTGGAACTTGTCCTAACTGTAAACAATATGCTTGGTCAAATTCTTCATCCAAGTGCTGGTGTGCTATGCCTTGGTCTATGGAGGTTGTTGACGGAACTTTGTTGAAGGTTCATGACAATGCTCATACTGCTTTCCCTGAAATCCGTGGAAGACACAGCATTTATGCACCTCGTACCTTGACACTCCGTCCTTTGACTGATTTCACTTACGACTTCGATACCTATTCTGGTGGTGGTGATGTTCACTTGGAACTTTTTGCAGGTGCAAACACTACACTCACTGGTATTATCGATTTCACTTGTAAAGATTTCTATGTTCGTAACAAGTATGTAGGTGTGTGGATCAATTCTGATCCTTCAGTGGTAACATTGGCAAACCAATCTGGTAGCATCTCAGTTCGTAACAACGACGGTTTTGTTGGTGGTATTGGTAATATCGGTGGTGGTATTGCTTGTAAGGATGGTATTACAACCCACATCATTCCGGGAGAAGGATACAATCTTATTGGTGACCTCACTGTACAGGGAAATGTATCGTTAGGCAACAACAACGCTATTGATGTTGATTTTGGTGGTAACGGAGCTTCTGACCGTTTGATGATGCCCAACCCCGAAGGTGCTTGTTACATTTCTGGTACAAATACTCGCTTGTGGATTAATATGCTCGACGAATTTTATGCTAATCCGAAAGCTGGTAACTACAAGATTGTGAATGCTGCTAACTTTGTACCAAATACGGTTTATACTACAGATACTACAGGTACTCGTTTCCGCGATTTGGCTGCTGATATTCAAGATGCTATCGTTGACTCTGTATTGACTGACTCTGTTCTTACTTTCCCCAACTCAACAAAGACATTTGACGAGTTGAAGGACTCTTTGAAGAATGCTTGGGGTTATATGTTCGAGCAGTTCCAGGATCCTACCAAGAAGCATCGTGATACTTTGTTCTACAACATTACTAAGATTGATACACTCGATGCTCAAGTTAATCAGAATGTAGTGTGGATGACCAACACTCGTGAAGATGGTACTGCTTGCGACTCATTGCCTGAAGGTTATAGCTGGTATCCTGTTGAATGGGATGAGATGTATGCTGCAACTCCCGATACTATCGCCGTATTGAGAGATAGCCTTGTTAATAAGCAGTTCTTTGAGAGAGGTGTTATCACTATCTACAGCAAGGACTTCACCGAAGTGGATGCCCGTAAGAACGAATTTGTAAATATGGATGCTTCCGCTATCGAAGAAGTGATGGTTGAAAATAAGAATCACGGAAAAGTTGTATCAAGCCAGATTTATACCGAAGACGGTAAGGCTGTAGGTGGTTACGTGAAGGGGGTTAATATCCTCCGCACCGTTTACTCTGACGGTACCGTGACTACTACAAAGGTATACTCTGAAGGAGACTAATTTAGCAATTAGTGACGAGCTACAAGCTACGGGTAATAGGACATTTGTAGCAAAAGGAACTGTAAACTCGTAGCTTGTCACTCGTAGCTTACATGCGTAGCGTGGAAACCCCGTGTTTCCGCCCTACGCATTTGGGCGCTAAAGACCTATCACACGCTTGCTGCTCTAAAGGTTGCTTCCGACAGGGTGACAAGAGTGTTAAAACAGAAACCAAATTAAACTTTATTTATTAACTAAATTTTTTAACTATGCGAATTTTAAACAAAATGAAGAAAACGATGCTCGTGCTTGCTGCATCGTTGTTCTGTGCAAATGTTGCTTTCGCTGACACTTGGGTGAGCGTTATCGCCAATGGTGACTTTGAAGGAACAGAAGCCGCTTCTTTCGTTGTGAAGGAAAATGGTGGCGCTAATGCTGGTGCTTTTGTAGCTCCTGCTTTCGCCGACGGCATTGGCAAGGATGGTTCACGTGGTATTAAAGTGACTTCTTATGCTGGTGCAACCAACGATTGGGATGCGCAATTCTGGATTGCAGCTTCCAATACTTTGCCTGCAGGAACTAAGTATCGTGTGTCGTTTGACTATCGTGCGTCTGCTGCTGTCAATGTCGGTACACAGGCTCATGGCGAACCTGGTAGCTATTTGCATAATGATGCTATTGGTAATGCTTCGTTCACAACAGAATGGCAACACTTTGAAAAGGAAGGAGTCATTTCAGGTGATTACCAGTCAATCGCTTTCAACCTTTCTACAGATAAGGCAAATGATGTTGAGTTCTTCTTCGACAATGTTACATTCGAACTGGTTGAAGCCCCCAAGGCTCCTGAAGCAGAAAGAGCATACGCAACTTTTGAGGCTCCGTCTAACACAAGTGCGACTTGGAATGCAGAAACCAATTCTTTCGTTTGGGAACAGACTAGTTGGAATCAGATTCGTAACATCGGTTTGCCGACAGGCGACATTACCAAATATGATAAGTTGGTGATTGATTGCGAACTCGTCAAGGGTGAAAACTTCCGTATTTTGTTCTATAAAGATAGTTCAAACAAAACTTTGTATGTATCTAAATCAGGTGTTACAGAGTTTAATCTCTTGGAAGAGGCTAAGGCTTGGGGAGATGATGATATGGATTACTTGAAGAATTGTACTGAAATCTGCCTCTCAGGAAGTAACACATCTGCACCTGGTGAAGTTAAAGTAAACAGCATGTACCTTGAGGTAACTCCTCCTCCCACAAGTGTTTGGGTAAGTGCCATTGCTAACGGTGACTTTGAGGGTACAGAAGCTGTTTCTTTCGTTGCCAAGGAAAATGGTGGTGCTAATGCCGGTGCGTTTGTAAATCCTGCTTTAACCGACGGTATTGGTAAGGATGGCTCACGTGGTATTAAAATTACATCAGTTAAGGGTGCGACTCAAGAGTGGGATGCACAATTCTGGATTGTAGCTTCAAATTTATTATCTACAGGAACTAAGTTTAAGGTATCATTCGATTATCGTGCAAGTTCAAATGTTCAGATTGCAACACAGGCTCATGGTGAACCCGGTTCATATCAGCATTATGATGCAATTGGTGCTCTTTCATTTACTACAGAATGGCAACATTACGAAAAGAGCGGAACCATTTCTTCTCAAATGGCAGGTGCTAATGGCTTCAAGTCAATTGCCTTCAATCTTTCTAAAGATCAAGCAAATGATGTTGAATTCTTCTTCGACAATATAGTATTTGAAATTGAACTTAGCCTTGTTTCTTACAACGAAGCAGTTGCTAAGGCTAATGCATTGAAGGCTAAACTCGATCCTTCTGATTGGATGCAGGAAGAGCTTATTGTAGCTCTTGACGAAGCTATTGCTTTTGCTAAGGAAGGAATAGATGCTGCCACTTCTCAAGCTGAAGTGGATGAGGCTGTTTTGATGCTGGAAGAGACTGTAAGTATGTACGAAGCCAATTTGCTGATGTCTCAGGTAGAAGTTACTCGTGCTTATGGTGATTCTATTGTAAATCTTTATCCCGAGGAGATTCGTACCGACGAAGCTGGTTTGATTGTTGCTTTGCAGAGTCTGCCCCGTTTCGCAAGAGGTATGACTGCTGAGCAGATTCAAGCTGCTATTGACGCAGTAAATGCTGCTGTTCCTGCATTCCAGGCAGAAAACAACCAGAATCTTGTAAATGCTGCAGTTAAGAAGGCTGACGATTATGCTGCCACATTGGATCACAGCGAAGAGACTGGTACAATGGTTCAAATGGAAGTTTGGAACAACCTCTCTTACATGACTTCTGCTGAAGTGTTGGCTGAAGTTGATGCTACAAAATACGAGGTAGCGATGGAGTATTACCAAACTATCGAAATGATGTTGACCCAATTCCAACCTATGGTTGAGAAGGATCAGGCTATGACAGCTGCCACTAAGGCTGCTGCTGAGGCTCAGACATTGTTCGATTCATATAAGAATCCTTCAGATGAAGCAGGTTTCGCTGCTGCCATCACTAAGGTGAATACTATCTTGAGCGAGCTTGGCATGTGGGATACTGAATACACTGTTGCTGACCTTAACGCTGCTGTTGAAGCTTTGACTACTGCACAGGAAGCATTCGTTGCTGAGAATGCAAAGAGCGATATGGCCGTAGTTAAGAGCTGGGACTTCGCTGCCATGGCTGATACTATGTCTGTATCTGACATGTACATGACTTACTCAGACGAGACTGTAAATGTAGGTGGTACAGCTTCTAACCTCGGTACAGGTGTTTGGGAAGGTTTGGCTATGCAGGGTGCTAACAAGTTCTTCATCCGCACTAAGACTGGCGGTTTGTACCAAGGTAACGGTGGTGGCCGTAAAGTTGGTATCCTTGACTTGGTTCCCGGCCAGAAGGTTACAATCGTTACAGATTCAGAGTGCTTCACTTTGAATAGTACAGATATTACAGAACAAACTTCTGTTGAGACTGTTGATGGTAAGACTACATACGTTTATACCATGACAGGTGAGGGTACATTGGCATTGACCATGACTCGCTATTTCAACATCTTCTCTATTACAGTAGAACAGAAGGCTGCCATGTTGCAGACTGCTCTTTGGGACTTCGCAGCCATGGCTGATACAATGACTGTATCTGACATGTACATGACTTACTCAGACGAAACTGTTAAGGTTGGTGGTACAGCTTCTAACCTCGGTACAGGTGTTTGGGAAGGTTTGGCAATGCAGGGTGCCAACAAGTTCTTTATCCGTACTAAGACTGGTGGTTTGTACCAAGGTAATGGCGGTGGCCGCAAGGTTGGTGTATTGGATTTGAAGAAGGCTTCTGTTGTAACTATTGTTACTGATGGAGAATGTATGTCTTTGGCTGACGCTACAGTTGCTGAACAGACTTCAATGGAAACTGTAGATGGTAAGACTACTTACGTTTATACCATGACAGAAGATGGAACATTGGCATTGACCATGACCCGTTACTTCAGCATCTTCTCTATCAAGGTAGAGTCTTTGGTTAAGTATGTAACTGCTCCTAACTGGGATTTCGCTGCCATGGCTGATACAATGACTGTATCTGACATGTACATGACTTACTCAGACGAAACTGTTAAGGTTGGTGGTACAGCTTCTAACCTCGGAACCGGTGTTTGGGAAGGTTTGGCAATGCAGGGTGCCAACAAGTTCTTTATCCGTACTAAGACTGGTGGTTTGTACCAAGGTAACGGTGGTGGCCGTAAGGTAGGTGTATTGAACATGACAGCAGGTTCTGTCATTACAATTGTTACTGATGGCGAATGTATGAGCTTGGCAGATGCTACTGTAGCCGAGGAAACTTCAAAGGAAACCGTTGACGGTAAGACTACTTATGTCTATACGATGACTGGTGACGGTACTTTGGCACTGACCATGACTCGTTACTACTCAATCTTCTCAATCAACGTGCTTGCTGTTCAGGCAGACATCAAGGCTCCGACAATCGAAACTGTAGGAAACTATTATGACTTTGTAACAGTTTCTATGGCTTGTGAGACTAAGGATGCTTCTATCTACTATTCTATCAATGGTGGTGAGGAGTTGCTTTATGAAGAGCCTATTGTAGTTGATACAGTTTCTTTGATTACTGCATATTCTACAAATGGCAAGGTTGTTTCCAAACTTGTAGAGAAAGAAGTTATAGCTGGTGCTGTAGATGTTCCTACTGCAACTGTTACTTCTGTTCAGGGAACTACTCGTGTGGTTGAGTTGGCATGTGCTTTGGAAGGTACTCGTTTGTACTACACCACTGACACCACAGCAGTTGACTACAAGATGTACATTGCTCCTATATACGTTTCTGACACAACAGATGTATGGGCTTACTCTGTATATACTAATCCTGACCGTGTGAAGTTCACTTCTGTGATGATGAAGGAAAAGATTGCAGCCGGAACAAGTGTGGCATTGAATGCTCCTACATTTGCCAAGGCGGTAGTTGACTCTCTGACTCAGGTAGAATACACTGAAAAGAATTTGAGTGCTTACATGATTAACAATGATCAGTCTTCAGTACTCTGTGCTCCCACAGCCAAGATTACTTATGAGTTCTATCCGCTGAACACTGAAACAGGTCGCATCGCTGCATTGCCTTCATTGAGCGGAGAATATGTGGCCGGTGATACTCTGTTCGCTTTGCCGCTTGGTAAGTTGGTTGCTAAGGCAAGTGCTGCAGGTTATGCTCCTGCTGAGGCTTACATTTGGTTGAAGGCTCCTGCACAGTTGACTCCAGTATGGGAAGTAGATTTTACTTCTATAGCAACTGCACAATGGCTTGCAAATGATTCTGCTGATTTGATTGTGGACGCAACTTACAGAGACTTTGTGTTCAATGGAAAGTTCCGTGCCAATATGTCTGCAGATTTCAAAACTGCATCATTTGGCGATTCTGTATTGAACAATAACTTTGTTCTTCATGATGGTCAAGATTGGGAACTCCGTTACCGTCAAGGTGTTATAGGATTGTTTAATAACCAGTCTGGTGACCGTGGTTTTGGCTTTGCTAATTTGAAGAAGAACCAAGTTGTAAAGGTGTCTTACGAGGATGCATCTCAGGCTATTTTCATGGATGGAGTTATTGAACAGGATCTTGTTAATAGTAACGGTAATGACATTTGCTACAATGTTACAGCTGATGGTAATGCTACTATTGCAATGAATCGTTATTTCTATATCTCTAAGGTGGGTGTATATATCAGTTCTGCATTGACTCAGATTCCTGACTTTGCTATCACGAAGGTGGATGGTAACACTCATTACGTAGGAATGACATCTGGCACTAAGGGTGCTGACATCTACTATGCTATCGGTAATGAAGAATACACTGAATCTCAGGTATTGGTGAACGATACTACTGGTGGTGTAGCTCCTGTTTATGAAACCAAGATTGATACAATTGTTGTTTATGGTGAGACTAAGCTCTACACTGAGCCTGTTGCTTTGAACCAGACTTCATACGTTCGCGCCTACGCAATGTACCAGGATGTAGAATCTGAGGCTCGTGAGCAGTTGGTTGAAGCTGGATTCACCGTTCAAATTGCTCAGCCTGTGATTGTTTATGTTGGTGAAAATGTAGCAGGACAGAAGCAATTCACTATCTCTGTAGACAACGAAAACGTAATCTCTGCTCCTGAAACTCCGATTTACTACACATTGCCTGGTGGTAAGGAGACTTTGTACAACGGTGGTACTATCTCTGTAAGCGACGACGTTTACGGTTGGATGACTGCCGTTTCCAAGTTGGCCGGTTACGAAGATTCTAAGGTTGCTCGTCGTTACATCGACGCTCGTGAATCTTACACTGAGAAGTACGAGGTTGTTGATGCCGCTCTCGAAACTGTTCCTGCTGAGGCTGGTGACATTGAAATCGACTACAGCGAGGATATGAATGTTGAACAGTTGGGTGCTACTGCCTTCACTGGTCGCGTTTACTTCCACCGCGTGGTTGAGGCTAATACAATCAACGTATCTCTGCCTACAGTATTCAACAACAACAGCTATGTAACCGACGCTGCCGGTAACAAGTTGGAGCGTGGTGTTGACTATGTGATCTTCGAAATCCTTGCCAACGAAAATCCGATCCAGGATGTTCTCTCTGGCAACATGGCTGCTACTGCTGCTAAGGGTTACGTGGTTAACTTCTTGAATGCCGACTTGATTGGTGAAGAGGTTATCTTCGTTTCTGCTGAAAAGGGTAACATTGCTAAGGGTAACTTCACATACGCTCAGCCTGAGGCTGGTTACAAGGTGGTAACTAACCGTACATTCGCTGCGGCTACTTTGGACGTTCCTGCTTACGTATTGAACGCCGAGGGTACTGCATTCGATTTGGTTGAGACAGGTGCCGTTGTTGCTCCGTTCCAGTCAGTAATCTTGGCTTCTGCTGACATCTGTGCTACAGTTTCTTCACTGAGCGCTTTGTCAACCGGTATCGAGTCAATCGCTGCTGACAAGGATGTGAAGGAAATCAAGTACTTCACTGTAGGTGGTGTTGAAGTAGAGAAACCTGCTGCCGGTGTTTACATCCAACAGATGATCTTCACTGATGGTACTGTTAAGAGCATTAGCGTTGCTGGCAAGTAATTCACGAATCTCGTAAATTATAAACTCTGAAAAAAGGGGGCGTACCGCATGGGCGGTGCGCCCCTTTTCTTTCTTTTCACTGCTATTTTGCCTGTTTGCGACATCTTTTGCATCCTTTGCGACGATATTTATAGTTAGAGGATGGATATTTGTATACTTTTGCAGCATCTAACAGAATTACTAACCTAATAACATTTTGTGTATGAAAAGAAAACTTTACTTTGCTGCTACAGCTCTTATGATGGCTGCTACTGTGAATGCTCAGGTCGTGATTTCTGAAGACCTGGAGTTGACCGATCCTGCATCATGGGGAACCCATTTTGAAGGAGCAAGAGACGTTACTATTGCCGGTGCTACTGTTACGTTCGCCAATGAGGGAATGAACACTGTGGCCTTCCACCCATTTCATGTGGACACTGTACGCCTGTACAACGGAGCCAAGATTGTGATGTTCGATTCTCCCGACACATGGTATCCTAATCCTGACGAAGACCCTTCTTTGAATGTGTTTGGTGCCGCTGAATTTGACGATGGAAATGGCAGCATGTTGACTGAGATGACCAACAGATTCAAGGTGATGGGCGAGGCTACTATCGTGTGCGACAGCAAGTGCCGTATCGGTGGTACTATCACTTCCGAGGATGGTGACAGCACCAGCGTGCTTAACCTGGTGATTGGTGACTCTACTGTGTTGGCTGCCAACTTCCATGGTTTCTTTGGTCAGGTGAACGTCATCTACCGCGATGAGGCTAAGAACGAAGTGCTTCATTTGGGCGAAGGATTCCCCGGTACTTGCCATAAGTGTGGTAACAACTATACCAAGGCTTCAAGCGCAGTATGCTGGGATGGTATTCCTTTCATCCTGAACTTGCCCGACAATATTCTGTTGAGAGTGTATGACAGAAATACTCCTATGTCTTATCCTGCAATGACCGGTAAGAACATCAGCATTGACAACGGTACTGGCCACATCTTCTTCCGTCAGCCTTATGACTGGACCTATTCTTTCGGTTCTGTGACCGGTGGTAGCGATGCCCGTAATATGGAGTTCTATGCAGGTGGTAATGCTACACTGTACGACGACATGGCTTACATCGGCAAGTGGGTTTATCCCCGTAACTGCGGATTGTGGATTAATGGCGAGGATTCTATCTTTACCGGTACACTCAACGAGGTGTCTGTACGTAACTCCGGAGGTTTCGTTGGTGGTAACGGTATCTTGGCTTGCGGTATTGCAATGAAGGAAGGCTCTGGCCGTAATATCGTACCCGGCGAGGCTTACTATACTCCTGGTGACTTGACTGTAGGTGGTAGCGTATATCTCTACAATGCCAATGGTATTGAACTTGACTTTGGTGCCAATGGTAATTACGACCGTGTAGTGGTGTCAGGTGCACGTGCTCCCAAGTGCTACATTTCAGGTGCTACAACCCGTCTTATCATCAATGTGTTGGACGATTTCCATGCTACTCCTAAGGCTGGCGATTATCAGGTGGTGGTAGCCGATGAGTTTGTGCCTAACACCGTGTATGAAACTGATACCACAGGTATTCGTTTCCGCGATTGGGAAGGTGCTGATGCCCTCCTCGACGAACTGATTGCAGCAGATACAACCGGTACTTATACCGTAGAGAAGCGCGACTCGTTGAAGAATGCGTGGGGATATATGTTCGAGAACTTCAAGAACCCCTCAAAGAAAGACCGCGACACACTCTTCTGCAACATTACCAAGATTGATACTCTCAGCTGGGAAATCAACCAGAAAGTGGAGTTCAAACCCAACAAGCGTGAGGATGGCACTTCATGGGATGCACTTCCCGAAGGTTACAGCTGGTATCCCCTCGATATCTACGAACAGTATGGTAACGACAGTGTACGTGCCGACTCTGCAGGTAAGGCAATGATTAGTGAGAAGTTCTTTGCCCGAGGTATCATCTCTATCTATGGCCCCGGTTATAAGGAAGAGATTGTGACAGTGAACCGTCCCGGTGCAGAAAGCATCGAAGGTATCCTGCCTGCCGACCGCAAGGTGGTAAGCAGCCAAATCTACAATGCTGACGGTATGGCCGTGCCTGTTGCAGGAAAGGGCGTGAACATTGTGCGTACTGTATATTCTGATGGTACAGTAGATACCCGCAAGTTGATTGCTGACGGGGAATAAGTATAAGTAAATAATAGAGTTATATCACCGAAGGGCGTACCGCATGGGCGGTGCGCCCCTTTTCTTTTTTGATAGCTTTGCCTGCAGCCAATATGGTGGCAGTCTTCTGCCAATGTATTGGCAGTTCACTGCCTGTATTGAGGCAGTAGTCTGCCAACGCTTTGGCAGTAGCGATGATTCGCCTCTTTTTCTTTAAATATTCCTTATTTTTCCCTCTTTTCGTTGGGAAAGTAATCTATTTTACTTACTTTTGTCGATTGTTATCTAACTTGGGATAAATGTATATGGCTTGTCCCTTGTAGAGAGGACAAAGAATTAAGATGAAAGTAATAGACTTGATAAAGAATAATGGGGGGCGTACGGCCTTCTCTTTCGAAGTGCTTCCGCCGCTGAAGGGGACAGGCACCGAGGCTTTGTTCCGTACCATTGACACGTTGCGCGAGTTCGATCCCAAATATGTGAATATTACCACCCATCGAGGCGAGTATGCCTATAAGGATATGGGGGAGGGACTTTTCCGTCGCGAGTTGGTATGTCGCAGACCTGGTACGGTGGCAGTGGCCGCGGCCATACAGCATAAGTATGGTCTGACGGTGGTGCCCCACCTTGTGTGCAGTGGCTCCAGTAGTACCGATTTGGAGTATGCTTTGCTCGATTTGCAATTTTTGGGTATTACCGACCTGTTGCTACTGCGGGGTGATAAGGCCAAACACGAATCATCGTTCACGGCCGTGCCGGGTGGATACCTGCATACTACCGAATTGATAGAACAGGTAAACCGCTACAACAAAGGCTTCTTCATGGATGGTTCGCCTATCAAGGCACCGGGGCATCCTTTCTCCTACGGTGTGGCATGTTATCCAGAGAAGCATGAGGAAGCTCCCAACTTGGAGAATGATTTGGCATGGCTCAAGCGCAAAGTGGAGATGGGGGCCGAATATGCCGTTACCCAACTTTTCTATGACAACCAACGCTATTTCCGTTTTGTGGAGATGGCCCGTGAGGCAGGCATTACCATTCCCATCATCCCAGGTATCAAACCGTTTGCCAAAATGTCGCAGTTGACGGTCATTCCCAAAACCTTCAAGGTGGATTTACCGCAGCCATTGGCCATCGAAGCAGCCAAGTGCAAGACTGATGCCGAGGCACAGGCTTTGGGTGTGGAGTGGTGTGTGGCCCAGTGCAAGGAGTTGATGGCACACGGTGTGCCCAGCCTGCATTTCTATACCGTGTCGGCAGTAGAGAGCATCCGCCAGGTAGCAAGGGAGATTTATTGAAATAGGAGAGCGAGATTAACTGGAAGTTCTAGATAATCTAGAAACTCTAGAAACTCTAGACAATCTAGATAATCTAGATAATCTAGACAGTCTAGAGACTCTAGAGAAAGCTAAAAAAAAATAATAGATCATGTACTTCAAAGACATCATCGGACAAGAGGAGGCGAAGCAACGCTTGGTGCAGGAGGTGGCCGAGGGCCGCGTGGCTCATGCACGGTTGTTGTGTGGCCCTGAGGGAAGTGGAAAACTTCCTTTGGCGGTGGCGTATGCCCGTTACTTGTGCTGTACCGACCGTCAGGGAGCAGATGCTTGCGGACGGTGTCCGTCGTGTGTGAAGTTCAATAAATTGGTGCATCCCGATGTTCATTTTGTCTTTCCGGTGAAGGCATCTGCCAATGTCAGCGACGACTTTATCCGTGAATGGCGTAGCGTGCTGTTACAGACACCTTACTTCGGATTTCCTCAATGGATGGAGGCGATGGGGGTGGAGAACCAACAACCGCTTATCGGTGTGAAGGAGAGCGACGAGATAACACGTAAACTGACTTTGAAGTCCAGTGCAGGAGGCTACAAGGTGATGATTATCTGGTTGCCTGAAAAAATGAATGTACAAAGTGCCAACAAACTGCTGAAACTGTTGGAGGAGCCTCCCAAGCAGACCGTATTCCTGTTGGTGAGCGAACAACCCGACATGTTGTTGGCAACGATACAGAGCCGTACCCAACGGATGGAGTTGCGTAAGCTGCCTGAGGTGGTCATAGCCCAAGCCTTGCAGGAGAAGTATGGCCTGCAGCCGGTTGATGCTGCCAACATTGCCCATTTGGCCGATGGCAGTATGTTGAAGGCATTGGAAACGATACATATCAGCGAGGACAACAAACTCTTCTTCGACCTGTTTGTCAGTTTGATGCGCCTGTCGTACCAGCGTAAGTTACGTGAGATGAAGCTGTGGAGCGAACAGGTGGCTGCCCTTGGACGTGAGCGTCAGAAGAATCTGTTGGTATATTGCCAACGGTTGTTGCGGGAGAACTTTGTCTACAACTTCCACCGCCCGGAGTTGGTCTATATGACACCCGACGAACAGGCTTTCTCCACCCGTTTTGCTCCGTTTATCAACGAGCGCAACGTGATAGGCATTATGGAGGAGTTGGCCGTTGCACAACAGCATGTGGAGCAGAACGTGAATCCCAAGATGGTGTTCTTCGATTTTGCGCTGAAGATGATTATGTTATTGAAAAGTAATTAAAATATAGGAGGAGTTAGAGGAGTTAAAGAAGTTAAAGGAGTTACTGCAGACATAGTCTGCCAGCCAATAGTATTGCCAATAGTATTGCAAATCATTTGGCTTTAACTCCTAAGCTCGTAGAGCTGACAACTCCTAACGAAGTGATAACTCCTTTAACTACATAAATTAATATAAACTATGTCAGATGAAATAAAACTTAAATGGGGAAGCGGAGGCTTGTGTGGCCGCGGATGCGGACGACAGGACAAGCAACTGAATACCTACGACTACCTGGCCGATATTCCTGATAATGATGAGGAAAACGACCTGGTGGAGGTGCAATTCAAAAATACCCGCAAAGGATATTATCGCAACAGTAACCGTATTCCGTTGGAAAAAGGTGATATTGTTGCCGTAGAAGCTTCGCCCGGACACGATATTGGCGTGGTGACACTGATGGGACGTCTGGTGCCTTTGCAGATGAAGAAGGCGAATATGCGTCCGGATGTTGAGATTAAGCGCATCTATCGCAAGGCCAAACCCGTGGATATGGAGAAATACGAAGCAGCCAAGCAACGTGAGCATGAAACCATGATACGCTCGCGTCAGATCGCCAACGAATTGAATATGAATATGAAGATTGGCGATGTGGAGTATCAGGGTGATGGTAATAAGGCAATCTTCTACTACATTGCTGACGAACGTGTCGATTTCCGCCAGCTCATCAAAGTGTTGGCCGAGGCTTTCCATGTGCGTATCGAGATGCGTCAGATTGGAGCCCGTCAAGAGGCCGGACGTATTGGCGGCATTGGCCCTTGTGGTCGCGAACTGTGTTGCGCCACATGGATGACAAGTTTTGTCTCTGTAGCTACCAGTGCTGCACGCTTCCAGGATATCTCCCTCAATCCGCAGAAGTTGGCCGGCCAGTGTGCCAAGCTCAAGTGTTGTCTTAACTATGAGGTGGATTCATACGTAGAAGCTCTCAAACGTCTGCCGTCGAAAGAGATTGTGCTGGAGACAAAGGATGGCGAGTTCTACTTCTTCAAGAGCGATATACTGAAGGGGATGGTCACTTATTCGAGCGACAAGCATGTGGCAGCCAATCTGGTGGAACTGACAGCCCGTCGTGCTTTTGAAGTCATCAATATGAATCGTCGGGGGGAGAAGCCAGAGAGCCTTACAGAAGAGGGACAGGTAGAGGAGAAACGACCGGTAGACCTGCTTGAACAGGAGAATATCAACCGCTTTGACAAAGCCAAGAAGAAAAAGAAAAAGAGCAAAGGTGGTGGCGGAGGAGGTCAGCAGCCTTCCAAGCAAGGGCAGGGTGCCAAGCCTGCCAATCAACAGGCTGAAGCCCCCAAGAACGATGGAAACAATGCTCCCAAGGAAGGTAATGGAGGCAAACACAAGAAGCGTCACCACAACCATCCGAACAATTCCAATCCTGCCCAACCGAAATAGTTGTGAGTGCTGAGTTTTGAGTTATGAGTTCTGAGTGGCCATGCGGTATTAAAACTCATAACTCAGCACTCATAACTCAGCACATATAACTCAGCACTCATAACTCAGCACTCATAACTTAGCACTTATAACTCAGCACTCATAACTCAATGAATCTTATGCATCGAATAAAAGAGGTTGTTATGGTAAGCGTATGGCTTGCCGTGGCAACCTCTTGTGGTTGGGGGAACATGTCTTATAGTCACTTCTCGTCCGTGCCGCAGGTGTGGACATGGAAGGATACGGTGGAGTTTGAACTGCCTGTGTTGCCTGCTGGCCGCATGTATCATTTCGAAGTGGGAGTCCGTTACACCGAAACATTCACCCTCCGCAATCTGCGGTTGTTGCTTCGTCATAATGTCGCTGATTCTGCTCATTGGCAGACCGATACCATTTGTTGTCCCTTATACAGCAGTGAAGGGCTGTCATTAGGAAAAGGATTGTTCGGCCTTTATTCCTTGGATTTGCCTTACGCCTCCTTGCCTTCCGATGGCAGCCATCAGGCACAGGTGCAGATTATTCCTTGCATGAGGAGCGATTCCTTGAGGGGTATTTCCGATGTGGGTATTACTGTTCGTTCGGAGTAATATCCTCAAGTTCAGGGATTAAACCGCCTTTAATCCCTACGTGCTAATCCTTAATCCTTTCTAATCCTATATCCCACTTGTCGCGAAGCCGTCTTCCTATAGCTGCGCAACCGTCTTTATACGGTCACGCAACCGTCTTTTTATAGGCGCGAAGCCGTCTTTTTGTGTCGTCTCACAAGGGTGATACGCTTGAATCACCTTTGTGAGACGAGTGTATCACACGGGTGATGCGCGTGTATCACAAAGGTGAAACGCTACAAAAATGTGGCTTCGCGCCTATAAAAAGACGGCTTCGTGGGTATAGTAAGGTAGTTCCTTTGGCTATAGGAGTAACGGGTCAGTCCGAAAACCCGGTTGTGCCTCTTTTCGTTGGAACATAGAGACACTCAAGCTACAAGTTATCAGCTACGATTTTTATTTAGAACACAGAGACACAAAAACACAGAGTTTTTTTACTTTACAGGAGACAAATTCAAGCTACAAGTTGTCAGTCAGTACTCGTAGCTTGTAGCTCGTCACTCGTCACTGATATATAATCTCTGTGTCTCCGTGTCTCTGTGTTCCAATAAAAAAAGAAAACGCCATCAGGTTTTCGGACTGACCCGGAGTAACTGTTCGGTGTTTAAACAAACGCTTGGATACCAATAAAAAAAAGGATATGTCGTGTGTGACATATCCTTTATCGTTTCTTTTGAGCCTCTTGTCGGATTCGAACCAACGACCCCGAGATTACAAATCACGTGCTCTGGCCAACTGAGCTAAAGAGGCGGGTGGGCAAGCTGACTATATCGCGTCGCTACAACCTTCTACCTTTGCTGCGGTCAGGCCCTGGAGGATTCGAAAGGAGCTGACCGTATAGGACTTACCCGTTTTTGCGCTGCAAAGGTACTGCTTTTCGTGCATTTGAGCAAGAAAATGGATGGTTTTTTGTCTGTCTCATTCCCTTTTTCTCCTATTTTGCCTGATTCAAAGGAATAAAAACATATTATCTTATGTTAATTGCGCGGTTATTTGCTTGAATTGTCGTACTTTTGCAAGCGGTATATACCTATTATAATATAATGGAAGCAAATAATTCATCCAATCGGGTTGTGAACGGTGCCATGATGTATGGTACGGCGATGGGAGTGTTTTGGATTTTGAAGTTCGCACTTGTGCCTTTGATTTTCACCATTCCATTCACTTCCTTGATGTTTTTGGGCTTGACAGCAGCCGTTCCTTTCCTGGGTTATTTCTTTGTCCGGCAATATAGGAACCGCTATTGTCCGAACGGGCAGATAGGTTTCATGCAGGCTTGGCTGTTCTGTTTGCTGATGTATGCCTTTGCGGCATTGTTGGTGTCGGTGGCCCATTATGTATTCTTCCGCTACATCGATGGTGGCACCATGTTGGCAACCTACAACAGCATGTTGGACGAATTGCAGAACGCCACTCCCGAAATGGGTGAGATGGTGACACAGTATCGCCAAGCTGTGGATCTGATTGCGGCGATGTCTCCGATTGAATTGACGATACAGTTGGTTTTGAATAATATATTTTATGGAATGATGCTCTCCCTGCCCACAGCGTTCATTGTTTCGTTGAAGCGGGGAAATCAAAGCTGAGAATACTCAACTTTAGTTCGGACATAAGTCCTCATCAGTTTCACAGTCGCAAGTGGAATTTATGGAGATAGAAGGAGATAAAGGCCAAATGTTTTGCCATCATGCATTCCGTAGGGGCGAACCTATGTGTTCGCCCGATATTATCAAACGAGTTCATTTGGGCAGACACATAGGTCTGCCCCTACGGGCAGGAGTATTGGTATTTATCTCCCCAAGAGCGGAGCGATATATCCCTCTTGTCTACAAGGGAATTTAAATAAATGTGTTTATGGAAATAAAGGAAAAGGATTTGGAGAAGGCACCATCACTTGATATTTCGGTGGTAGTACCTTTGTATAACGAAGACGAGTCGTTGCCCGAATTGTACGCTTGGATTGAGCGGGTGATGAAGGCCAACGGATTCAGTTTCGAAGTGATATTTGTGAACGATGGAAGTACTGACCGTTCGTGGGAAGTGATTGAGGAGTTGCAGGAAAAGTCCCCTTATGTAAAGGGTATCAAGTTCCGTCGCAACTACGGTAAGTCGCCTGCCCTCTTTTGTGGGTTCGAACGTGCACAGGGACGTGTTGTCATTACCATGGATGCCGATTTGCAGGATAGTCCCGACGAAATCCCCGAACTCTATCGTATGATTACCGAGGAGGGTTACGACCTTGTGTCTGGGTGGAAACAGAAGCGTTACGACCCGTTGTCGAAGACCATTCCCACGAAGTTGTTCAATGCTACGGCCCGCAAGGTGTCGGGCATTCATAATCTGCACGACTTCAACTGTGGTCTCAAGGCTTACCGTAGCGAAGTGGTGAAGAACATCGAGGTGTATGGCGAGATGCACCGCTACATTCCTTATTTGGCCAAGAATGCAGGTTTCAAACGCATTGGCGAGAAGGTGGTGCAGCATCAGGCACGCAAGTACGGTGTCACCAAGTTTGGCCTCGACCGCTTTGTGAACGGGTATCTCGACCTGCTTTCCCTGTGGTTCCTTTCCCGTTTTGGCGTGAAGCCCATGCACATCTTCGGTTTGTTGGGTACACTGATGTTCATGTTGGGCTTTATTGCCGTGTGTGTGGTGGGAGGAACTAAACTTTATGCCCTCTCGGTAGGCGAACCTGCCCGTCTGGTAACCGATTCCCCCTATTTCTATTTGTCTTTGGTGGGTATGATATTGGGAACCCAGTTGTTCCTGACCGGCTTTGTTGCCGAATTGGTGACCCGTAATTCGCCTGAACGCAATAAGTATCAGATAGAAAAGGAAATATGAGAAGACTGCTGAAAGTCATAATGCTGGTTTGGGGCTTGTGTGTTTGCATGGCAGGATGCGAGAGTAGTGACTGTCTGCTCTCCAGCGAGTCCTATTGCAGTATCTCCTTTGTAGATGGGCAAGGCAAGAGCGTGAAGTTGCTCGATACACTGACTGTGTCGGTCAACCTGAACGAGTATGACACCACATATATCTATCGAAGTGCGACAGATACGGTTGTAAGTCAGTCGCCCATCGATTCGTTAGTGGCAAAGGGGTATGAACTGTCGTTGCTCGTTGAGCAGATGCAGGGTGTGCTCCTCAACCGTAAGAGTGGTGCAGAGGGGGTGGAGATTCCTTTGTCGTTTACGTCAGAGCGTGACACCTTCTTCTTCCGTTATAGCGCCCGATTGGCCGATACGGTATATGTCGACCATGTGAATCTTCCCTATTTCTCCTCGATGGATTGTGGTACGGTAATGCACTATCGGATAACATCTGTGTCGTCCACTCATCATTTGATAGATTCCGTACGGATTGTTAATCCGGAGGTAACCAATACTTTGAAAGAAAATGTTACGATCTATTATACTGTTAACAATTAGTCTGCTGCTCGCTGTAGCACCGGCATCGGCGCAAACCAGAAAGACGCGGCAACCCGTTGAACCCCAGCGAAGCAGGATTGCAGAGTGGCTCGACTTGACGGATTCCATTCCCACCTTTCAGGGTGTGAGTGTGATTACCGACTTGGTAGGGCCGGGCTGGTATGCTTTGGGTGGTGACTTCTTCAGTACCGAAGCCGCCTTGGAGGTGAATTTGCTTAACCGTTTCTTCCCCATTGTGGAGGTGGGATATGGACGGACCGATGCGATAAACGAGGATACCGACTTGCATTACAAAACCACCGCGCCCTATTTCCGTGTGGGACTTAACTACAACGTGCAGTACAAGAAGAAGTCTCCTGGATACATTTATGCCGGTCTTCGCGTTGGTTACACCTCCTTTACCTACGATGTGGACGGTCCGCCCATGATTGACCCCGTATGGGGAGGCGAAGTGCCTTTTCACTTTACTGATATAAAAGGAAGTGCCCTGTGGACCGAACTGTTGGTGGGGGTGCGTGCACAGATTTACAAGAACTTTCACATGGGTTGGAGTTTCCGCTACAAAGTGCGCCTCAATGTGAAGGATGCCCCCAACGCCTCGCCGTGGTACATCCCTGGATTTGGAGCCAGCGACAATACCACCTTTGGAGCTACCTACGACTTGGTTTACCGCATTCCTTGGAAGTGAAACAGATTAGTTTAATTGGGCGAGTTGGCCTAATAAGGCAAATTAGTCTAATAAGACCTATAATTGTAAAAAAGCAAAGAATATGTCATCAGTTGAAATCTGGCTTTTAGCCTTAGCCTTGGCCATGGACTGCTTCACGGTAGCCATCACCAGCGGTATCATCCAACGCCGGTGGCATGGCCGTACGGCCTTGTCTGTATCCCTTTCCTTCGGCTTGTTCCAAGGCTTGATGCCTATACTTGGTTGGATGGGTACACGCTATCTGCATGGCGTGATAGAATCATTTGACCATTGGATAGCTTTTGGCTTGCTGATGTTCTTGGGTTGCCGTATGATATTTGAAGGGTTGAGGGGCGAGGAGAGTAATCACCATTTCGATCCCTCGGATTTGAAGACCGTGCTTTTGTTGGGGATAGCAGTCAGTATTGATGCCTTGGCTGTAGGTATATCTTTTGCTTGTGTAGGAATCAATAGTTGGGGACAGCTTTGTTCTCCCATTCTGATTATTACCTTGGTGTCGTGTGTGTTGGCTCTGTTGGGCTATGCATTGGGGGTAGCTTTTGGCAAACGTATTCAAATCCCTGTAGAACCATTGGGAGGAGTGATATTGGTTGTCATTGGTTGCAAGATATTGTATGAGCATTTGATGTTGTAAACGATTGGCATTGTTCCTACCTTTTGCACACACTTAATTAAATAGATTATGACCGATAACAGAAAAAAACTTCGTTGGCAATTGCCTTTTCTTGCCCTATTGATAGTGGGGACTGTTATTATATTGAGCAAGCAGGACCGTTCGCCTTACCGGACCAATCAGGGTATGGTCTTTGGTACGGTCTACAAGATTACTTACCAATATGCTGAAGACCTGCAAGCTGATATCAAGGCTGAATTGGATAAGGTGAACGGATCGTTGTCCCCGTTCCAGAAACAATCCATCATCAGCCGTATCAATAGCAATGACCCGACGGTTGTGCCCGACAGCATGTTTGTACATGTTTTCCAATTGGCCCGCGCCGTTTCTGCCAATACACATGGGGCTTTCGATATCACCGTAGCTCCACTTGTGAATGCCTGGGGGTTCGGTTTTGAGGAGAGCAACGGAGTGGATTCGCTCACGATTGACTCCTTGCGTCAGTATGTCGGTATGGAGAATGCCTTTTTTGATGGTGAACGTATCATCAAAACGGATTCCTGTGTAATGCTTGATTGCAGTGCCATTGCCAAAGGATACGGTTGCGATGCGGTAGCTGCCATGTTTGACAGGAAAGGAGTCCGTAATTATATGGTGGAGATAGGTGGCGAAATTGTAGTGAAAGGAATCAATTCCAAGCGCAATCGTTGGACTATCGGTATCAACAAGCCGGTGGAGGATTCTTTAGCTCTCTCTTCTGAATTGCAGACCGTTGTACATGTGAGCGACATCGCTATGGCTACTTCGGGCAACTATCGAAACTATTACTATCGCGACGGCAAGAAGGTGGCTCATACTATTGACCCCCGTACCGGCTATCCTGTGCAGCATTCTATCTTGTCGGCTACCGTATTGGCTCCTGATTGTGCTACAGCTGATGCGTATGCCACCTCTTTCATGGTGCTCGGTTTGGATTCGGCGATGGCCATTTGTGACCGTCATCCCGAGTTGCAGGGCTACTTTATCTACGCCGATGAAGAAGGTGAGTTTGCCACCTGTTACAGTGACGGATTCGAGCAGTGGATGAGATAGGGGAAGGAAACTTGTATCTCATCAACTCATTTTACCCCAACTGTTCCATCAACTGTGAGATATTGGCTGTGAAGAGGCGCACAGAGATGGCCAACAGAATGATTCCAAAGAATTTGCGGAGCATGTAGATGCCGCCTTTGCCAAGAAGATGCTCAATGCGGTCGGTCATGGCAAGGACGATGAATACCCAACCCATGTTGAGGACAAGGGCAATGATGATGTTGATGGCGGAAAATTCAGCCCGCAAGGAGAGTAGGGTGGTAAAGGAACCGGGACCTGCCAATAGGGGAAAGACCAAGGGTATGAGGGTTGCCTCCTTGATAGGACCTTGGTTCTTGAATATTTCGATGTCCAGAATCATTTCCAACGACATCAGGAAGATAATGAACGCACCAGCTACGGCAAACGAGGCAATGTCTACCTGAAAAAGTTTGAGCAGCATCTCTCCGGCAAAGAAGAAACCGACCATCAGCAAAAAGGCAATACTGGTAGCTGCAAAAGTGTTGAGATTACGTCCCTTTTGCTTGATGCTGATAATGATGGGGATAGAACCGATGATGTCGATAACGGCAAACAGTACGATGAACGCACTGGCAATTTCCTGAAAGTTGATGGATGAAAACATACGTGTAACTTGAAATTTTCTGCAAAAGTATTCACTTTTTATACAATAAACAACTTAAAAAAGTCATTTGTTTGCTTTAAAACTAAAAAAAGATGAAAAAGGAGCGTCTCTTTCGTGTAACTGTGTTGAAAATGCCTATATTTGTGGAGTAAAAAGTATGTATTATGGATTTTACAATGTATGATACGCTGTTGCAGCTGCCTTTGTTCCAAGGATTAGGAAAGAATGACATTACGGAGATTCTGGCTAAGGTGAAGTTCCATTTCAAGAAATTCGAAGCGGGCGAGTATATATACCGCCAGGGTGACGTGTGTACGGAAGTCGGCTTTTTCTTAAGCGGAACGGTAATGGCTGAAACAGATTCGCGTAACAAGACATACGTCTTTTGTGAAACGCTGCCTGTGCCTCACATGGTGGAACTCTATTCGCTTTTTGGTATCTATCCATGTTTTCATGCGTCGTACAAGGCGGTGACAGCAGTGAATGTGTTGGTGATAGAGAAACGCTATTTGTTGGAACAATTGAACTGTTACATTCCTTGCGGATTGAATTTCTCTAACATCATTTGCACCCGCGCACACTATCTTTACCAGCGGATATGGAGTGATATGACAGGCAGTCTGCGTACCCGTTTTGTACAGTTCCTTATGCAACGCAGTTGCCGTTTGACGGGATACAAATTGTTGCGTGTCAAGATGGAGGATTTGGCAACGATGTTGGATGACCGGCGCATCAATGTATCCCGTATGTTGAACGGATTACAAGCCGAGGGATTGGTGAATCTCCGTCGTAAGGAAATAGAGATTCCCGCTTTGGAAAAACTTTTATGAGGCCAACGGCGTGTTAACACGTGTTAATATCCGTATGCATTGCCTGCTCTTTTGTTAAAATAGAGTGCAACAGAAGCTCCGTTACAGCTTTTTGAAGTAATTTTACGCGCTAATAAATAAAAAATATAGATTAATGAAAAAGAACAGTTTACTTATTACCGTTTTATTATTGTGTTTGACAATTATGATACAGTCTTGTAAGAACACCGACGGACAGTCTTCAAATCCATTTTTGCAGGAGTATGACACCCCGCATGGGACAGCCCCTTTCCATTTGATTAAAGCAGAACATTACGAACCGGCCATGCGCGAAGGTATGGCAGCCGAAGCCAAAGAAATTGAGGCTATTGTGAACAACCCCGAAGCTCCGACCTTTGCCAATACCATTGTGCCATACGCCAACAGTGGTGAATTGTTGGGTAAGGTGCTGAATGTATTCTACAACCTGATGGAGGCTGAGACAAATGACACATTGCAACAGATTGCAGAGGAAATGTCGCCCCTGTTGACAGAGCATAGCAACAACATCAGTTTGAATCCCGAACTCTTCAACCGCGTGAAGACCGTATACGAGAATCAGAAGGACGATCAGAGCCTTGATGCAGAAGACCGCGAACTGTTGCAGAAGGTCTATACAGGCTTTGTGCGCAGCGGTGCCAACTTGTCCGAGGCCGATAAGGAGACTTACCGTGCCTATAGTAAGGAGTTGAGTACCCTTCGCCTGAAGTTTGCCCAGAATGCGTTGAAAGAGAACAATGCCTACGAACTCCACATCACAGACAGTACCCAATTGGCCGGTCTTCCTCCTACTGCCGTGGATGCCGCCGCTGAAACAGCCAAGGAGCGTGGCAAAGAGGGATGGGTGTTCACATTGGCTGCTCCCAGCTATTCGCCTTTCATGACCTATTGTGCTGACCGTGAATTGCGCCGTCAGATGTATATGGCCTACAACACCCAGTGCAGTAAGGGCGACTCACTCGACAACAAAGAGACGGTGAAACGTATCGTAGCCTTGCGTCGTCAGATGGCCAATCTGTTGGGTTACAATACACACGCCGACTATGTGTTGGAACAGCGCATGGCAGAGAACAGCGAGAATGTGTATCACCTGTTTGACCAGTTGATTGAAGCCTATATGCCTGTCGCTCGCAAGGAGGCTGCTGAAGTGGAGGCCTTTGCCCGCAAGAGCGAGGGAGCAAACTTCCAGTTGCAGTCATGGGATTGGAGCTATTACAGCGACAAGTTGCGCAAGGCCAAGTACGATATGGATGCCGAATTGCTTCGCCCCTATTTCCAATTGAGTAAGGTGCAGGAGGGCATCTTCGGATTGGCTACCCGCTTGTATGGCATTACCTTCAAGGAAAACAGTGAAATCCCCGTATATCACCCCGATGTAAAAGCTTACGAAGTGTTGGATGAGGATGGCTCATTCTTGGCCGTACTCTATACTGACTATCATCCCCGTGCCAGCAAGCAGAGCGGTGCCTGGATGACCGGTTACAAAGAACAGTGGAAAGATGAGAAAGGTGTGAACAGCCGTCCGCATGTATCCATCACCATGAACTTTACCAAGCCTACAGCCGAACGCCCTGCCTTGTTGACCATGAGCGAGGTTGAAACTTTCCTGCATGAGTTCGGACATGCCATCCATGGTTTGATGGCCAATACCAAATATCGCGCCATGAGTGGAACGAGTGTATACCGCGACTTTGTGGAACTTCCCTCACAGATTATGGAGAATTGGGCAGGCGAGAAGGAATTCCTGCATACCTTTGCCCGTCACTATCAGACAGGTGAACTTATTCCCGACGAATTGGTTGAACGCATGAAGGCAGCGCAGAACTTCAATGTAGCCAACGGTTGTATCGGTCAGGTACGTTACGGAATGCTCGATATGGCTTGGTATACACAGACAGAGGATTTCAATGGCGATGTGGAGAAGTTCGAGAAAGCCACATGGGCTAAGTTGCAGGTATTGCCTGCTGTACAGGGAACTTGTATGAGTGTGATGTTCTCGCACATTATGGACGGAGGTTATTCTGCCGGTTACTATGGCTATAAATGGGCCGAGGTGCTGGATGCCGATGCATTCTCGGTGTTCAAAGAGCGTGGCCTTTTCAGCCGCGAAGCCGGTGAGGAGTTCCGCCGCAAGGTGTTGGAAAAGGGTGGTACCGTACATCCCATGACTCTGTATAAGGATTTCCGTGGTCAGGAGCCTTCTATTGATGCATTGCTCCGTCGCAACGGAATCAAGGTTGATAACAGTGTGAAAGGCCGTAGGGGATAGTGAGTTGGTGAGCCGTAGGGGCAGAACCTATGTGTCTGCCCGGAATCCAATGCAATACATATCTGGGCAGACGCATGGGTCTGCCCCTACGGTGGGCGATATACAACTTTGAACCCCTTCACTCCTAAAAATAGGATAAAGTAAAAGCATGAACTCCATTTGGCAAAAGATATGTGTCCCCCTGTTCGTTGTGTGCATCGGTCTGTTGGCCGGTGCGTGCAACGACGAGGATGATATTGACATTTTCGTAGGGCGCACGTGGAAGGTGAGTAACTTCTTTGGCCCGGCGGGTCCTGTCTATTCCAACGTAGAGGATTTGAAAGTGCTGGAACGAGAGAATAGTTTCTTTATCAAGTTTGAGGACTCTTCCACTTTTACCGGACGTACGTTGGATAAGGATTTTCGAGGCACGTGGAGTGTCGATTTGGAGAAACGGACTATCTCGCTCCGTATTGACGGTACGGTTACTACTGCCGATGCATTCAGCAAGCAATTGATAAAGTCCCTCAAGGATGCAGTCTCTTACAGAGGCGACTATAACTATCTTAATCTGGTGGATAAGGATAAGGCTTACATCCTTTTCCATCCCTACAAACAATGATTTCCACAACAAAATGAACAGTACAGACAAGAAACAATTGGACTTGGACAAACGTTATATCCGCATGGCCAGCATTTGGGCAGAGAACTCCTACTGCCAGCGCCGCAAGGTGGGTTGTTTGGTGGTGAAGGGGAACATGATTATCTCTGATGGTTACAACGGCACCCCCTCGGGCTTCGAGAATGTATGCGAGGACGAGAACAATGTGACCAAACCCTATGTGCTCCATGCCGAAGCCAATGCCATAACCAAGATTGCCCGTTCAGGTAACAGCAGTGAGGGGGCTACCATGTACGTCACAGCCTCGCCCTGCATCGAGTGTGCCAAGCTGATTATCCAGTCGGGCGTCCGTAGGGTAGTCTATTCCGAGAAATACCGTTTGGAGGATGGTATCAACCTGCTGAAGCGTGCAGGCATTGAAGTGTGTTATTTGGAAATGAAAGAGTAAGAAACGATGAAATCCCGCTATATAGCCCTGATCATTATTGCCAGTCTGGTGACCGGCATCGCCGTAGGTACATTCTTTACCCGTCGGCTGTTGACCCCCTATTTGAATATCATCAATGTCTCTACCAACAAGGTGGGCGACCTGTTCCACATTGTCGACAGGATGTATGTTGATTCCGTGAATGTGGATGATATGGTGGAGGAGGTGATGCCGCAGGTGTTGAAGGAACTCGACCCCCATTCGATGTACATCCCTGCCAAGGATTTGGAGGAGACGAATGCCGAGTTGAAGGGCAGCTTCAGTGGTATCGGTGTACAGTTCTCCATCCAATCGGATACGGTACACATCAACAGTGTCATCAAGGGAGGCCCGTCCGAGAAGGTAGGATTGATGGCGGGTGACCGCATCATTTCGGTAGACGATTCGGCTTTTGTGGGTAAAGTGGTTACTAACGACGAGACTATGCGCCGTTTGAAAGGCCCCAAGGGTACTGAGGTGAAGTTGGGTATCAAACGCCAAGGCGAGAAACAGCCTCTCAGTTTTACCATTGTCCGTGGCGATATTCCTGTCAAGAGTGTGGATGCAGCCTATATGATTACCGACAAGTGGGGGTATGTACGTGTCAATAAATTTGGTGAGACCACCTATCCCGAACTGCTTATTGCCTTGGCTGCCTTTGAACGTCAGGGTTGCCAAGGAATTATTGTCGACTTGCGCGGCAACACGGGTGGCTATATGGCTGCGGCCGTTCAGATGGTGAATGAGTTCTTGCCCAAGAACCGACTGATTGTCTATACCGAGGGACGTAACAGTCCCCGCGAGGATTACCACTCCAACGGACGTGGCAACATGCAGCAGATTCCCATTGTAGTGATGGTGGACGAGACTTCGGCCAGTGCCAGCGAGATTTTTGCCGGAGCCATTCAGGACAACGACCGTGGTACAGTTATTGGTCGTCGCTCCTTTGGTAAGGGATTGGTGCAGCAACCCTTCGAGTTCCGCGACGGGTCGGCTATGCGTCTTACCGTGGCACGTTACTACACCCCTGCCGGACGCTGTATACAGAAGCCCTATGCCAAGGGACAGGACAAGGAGTATGATATGGATCTTGTAACCCGCTACGAGCACGGTGAGTTCTTCTCGCAGGACAGCATCCATCAGGACGAAAGCTCTGTCTTCTACACCTCCATCGGTCGCCCTGTCTATGGTGGCGGCGGCATCATGCCCGATATCTTTGTTCCGCAGGACACCAGCGACTATACTTCGTATTATAAGATGGCAGCCATGAACGGCATGTTGCAGAAGTTTGCCTTCGACTATACCGACCGTAACCGTCCCCATTTGAAGGAATATACCGATGTAGAGGTGTTGGAAAAATACCTTAAGCGTCAGGGATTGCTCGAACAGTTTGCCCGCTATGCCGACGAGCGCGGGTTGAAGCGCCGCAACAACATGCTTTACAAGTCGCGTGCCCTTTTCGAAGAATCGCTCTACGGGAACATCATCTACAACATGCTGGGCATGGAGGAGTATATCAAGTTCCTCAACGAGACCGACCCTGCTGTCCTCCGTGCCGTGGAGGTGCTGGAGAAGGGGGAGAGTGTGCCTAAGGTAGAGAAGAGTGAAGAATGAAGAGTGAAGAATGAAGAGTGAAGAATTGAGTGCGAAGCGCATCCTTCGCCAATCTATCCGAACGATAAAGGCTTCCTACTCCCGCGAGGAGTTGGAAGCCCTTTCTTTATCCCTGCTTCAGCAGTTGGAACAGCATCCGCGTTTTGTGGAGGCACATACAGTGTTGCTTTATCATTCCCTGCCCGATGAAGTTGATACTCATGCCTTTGTCAATCGTTGGTGTGGGCAGAAAGAGATTCTTCTCCCCACCGTCGTGGGCGACGATTTGGTGCTTCACCGCTATACCGGTCCCGATTGCTTGGCTCTTGGCAGTTACGGTATTCTTGAACCTTCGGGTGAACCGTTTACCGATTTCGACCGCATCGTCCTTGCCGTCATCCCCGGCATGGCCTTCGACCAGCTGGGCAACCGCTTGGGACGTGGCAAAGGCTACTACGACCGTCTGCTTCCTCGCCTTACTCGTGCCTATAAACTTGGTCTCTGCTATCCCTTCCAACTGCTCGATGAGGAGATTCCTCACGAGCCGCACGACCAAAAAGTGGATGAGGTGATTGGTCAATAAGGAGAATCCTCTGGATTTCGTCGTGTGTCAAAGACTGCTTCAACAAGAATCTCTGAATCCTTGATACGATAATAAATGGAGAAATATTCGCAGTGGAACATCCGGATGTCTTGTATTTCCTCTGCATCAACTAAACGGTACATTTGGGGAAATTTAGTAACCAATTTCAGTGAATCGTTGACCATCCTCACAATAGTACGACTGTACTTGCTATTTCCGTTTCTTACGTTGTAATATGTTAACATTCTACCGAACTCGGCCAAAGCAGTTTCAGTCCAGCGTAGTTTCAATCTAACCATTGCTTAACCTTTATATCAACCTCTTCTTGCGTATAAACGCGTCCAGCCTTTATGTCTTCTTCCGAACGTCTTAGAACTTCCATCTCGTATGAAGTGGGGGGATGCTGGTTACTTTTTGTGTTATTTTTTGCTCCGTATATCGGGGGGGCTGGTTCACTGGCTATCAGTGTATCCATTGGGTCGAATTGGTATGGTTTGGGCGATTTCATTGTTGCTGTCGGTTATTCGTTCCTTATAATGCTGCAAATATAGCGTATTTCTTTGAAGAAGAGTAGGAGAATGTCGTTAAAAAAGACAAACTGAATATAAAAACAAAAGGGCATAAGATTTTGTCCTTATGCCCTTTTGTCAAAATGAGTGTCGTTGTGGCATGGTTCAATACACCACCTTCTCCATTTGCTCAAGTTCTTGCACCTTCAGTTTCTTGTATTCTTTTAGGGGTGCTGCATTGCTCAGGCGTATTTCGTCAGGAATGCGGCTGGGGATGAAATCCACTGAGGTGACGTTCTTGGGTAGGGGAGGGTAGATGCTAATCAAGCGGATGACTTTTCCCTCCATGCCGTGAATCCACATATAGTTGTTCATGTGGAGGTGCTCCGTATAACGTTTCATGTACTGGTCGCCCGTTTTGGTGTCAACCAACTTGTCTTGCGTGCTGGTGTAGAACCAATGGAGGTCGTAGGTTATTGGGAAGTGTTCCACCACGTAGGTGCAGTCCTTGCCGCGGAACACCTGTGGCTGGTTGTTATACGTTTCCAAATCGATAGTCTGCACGTTGGTATATACGGGCCACGTCTGTTCGTTGAAGGGACTGTAGTTGGGCGACTTGTCGCGCTCCATGCGGGGAGCCTTGTTGCATAGGCGTGGGTCTCTGTCGGTAGTCCCCTGTTGGTAGTCCACGCTTTGTGGGACCAGATTGTGCTGGTCATCCTCCATCACGATGGTGCCATCGGGCAGTCGGTAGGCTCCCTTCTCCAACATCTCGATGCCGGCATTGCGGAACAGTTTCTTGATTCCTGCCATGGTGGCTTCTTCTACCGAAACATAGCGGGGATGCTTCTCTTTGTAGGCATTTGTCAGCGCTTCTTTGCGCAAGGCTTGGGCATTGCGGAAGCAACTCATCAGTTGGTTGTACTGTGCTTTGGCCGTAGCATCCGTTTCGGCCAACTTCTTATAGTCGGTCAGGCGGACGTATCCTTCGGGAAGCTCCAAGCCCCATTGGGGAGAGATGAAGTCCTTTTTCTCATTGTAGTCGGGTGACGACGGGTCATCGACAATCAAGAAGTTTTTGTTTACTGCACAGCCGTAAGCATTGGGGTGGGTAGTGTTCTCAAACTCCCAGGTGGCGTTCTTGTAGGCAGCCCTTATGATGATCTTCAGTTGGCGTTCAGGTGGGAACTTCATTCCGTGCTGTTTGAGTACGGCCTCCACTTGGGGACGGATTTCTTTGTTCAGACGTGCATGGCCCTCCTCCATTTTCTTCTTTGCTTCCGCTATAAAGTTCTTTGTTCTCTCTTTGTATGCCTTGTATGAGGGGTCGAAACCGGGAGGAATGGGTTCGGTCTTGATTGCTTGCTGAAATTCTTCTTCTGTCAACATGGGCTCCTGTGAGCTCTTGTTCATGTCGAACCAACCTCTGAAGAACGCTTGCAATGCTTCGTCCTGCTCTCTCAGCGAAGCGTCGTTGGTGATGGCTGGTTCGTTTGCTGAGGTGTTGGTTGCAGCCTTGTCTTTCTCTGATGGCAGGAACCCTTCGGGAAGCGGTTTCCCCTTTTCCCATAAAAACTGGCTCGTTAACTCTTTTCCTTTTTCCTTTTTGACATGTATTTCATGTGTGCCAAGGTCGATGGTGAAGTACAGTTCTTTTCCCAAGTAGTCATCAGTACTGTATTTCTTGATGGCATTCCTTACTTGATTGGCTACTCCCTCGTTTACGTCCTTCAAAAGGTGTTCGATGTAGAGTTGCTTCACCGTCCACGTGAGTTCTTTGCTTTGATTTACCTCAGATGCTTTTGGCAGGTCTGGTTGAATTTTCTTGGCGATTTTGTACTCGTCATCGCTAACCCCTGATATATTGGGAGAGTAGTAGAGTCCCCATGATATGAAACACATGAAGAGTTGCTTATTTATTTTTGATGCAGCATCCTCCTTCATCCGTAAAATCTCTTGTTCCGTGAGAGGACCGACCGTTATGCCCGAGCTTCTGGGCCTCTTCTTGAACGTCCATGTCTTGTTGAAAGCGTCGGACCTGATGGTTATGTAGAGGTCTTTCTCACGCGGAATAATCCAACCATGTTCTTTGAGCAGTGCTTCCACTTGGGGGCGGAGTTCGCTGTTCAGCTTATTGAGATAACGTGACAATAACTGTGTCTCCAAAACTATATTTGTATTCCAATTCTTGCTATACTCTTCGTAGGAGGGGTATTCCTCCATGTCTATGTTCTTTTTTTCATACTCTGACTTCGGAAGGAATACACCGTTTTCGCTCAACTCGAACCAGTTGGCTATGAAACGCAGCAGCGCCTTGTTTTGTGCTTCGAAGGAATTGTCAATGACAACCTCCTCGGTCCATGGCGCTTCCACGGTAACGGTAAATGTGGTGTCAAATGACTCTTCAAAGGTTGTCATTGGAACATCCACCACCTCACCGGGCTTTAGAGCTGCTTCTCGAATGGAGTTGGCGATGGCCGTTTGCATTCCTGTCATTCCTTCAAGCATTATTGTTTCTATAGCCTTCTTTATTTCACGTGCGTTGCTGTTGATACTGTCCAAAGAAGGAAGGTTCTTGTTGGGCATTGTTTTCTTCAATTCTTCGTATTGTTCGGGAGTCAATTCCTGCACAGAAGCCGCGGTGCTCAGTAATTGTACCACTGCATCCGCATTCAAATTGTCTATTTGGGAGAGCACTTCGGGTAAGTAGTCTCTTGGATTTATGACTTTTGCTTGATGCCATTGGCCGCTGTCTGCAGGAACTGTTTCTTTCTTTTGCTCGGATTTTGTAAAGAATGCAGGTTCTCCATTGTGAGTTTTGTATCGTACACGGAAATCTTTTCCTTTTGGCAGTACAAAGTCCAGTCCGAACTTTTCTAAGAACAGGTTTAATGTATCGTGCAGAGGAGCATCTATTTGAGAAAGCGTTTGCATTAACTTTTCACGATAAAGTTCTTTAGCCTTTACTATACCGTTTCTCTCCTCCTCTTCTGTCAGACTTTCGTGTGTGGGAATCTCGCCTCTTTCCAACAGTCCATTGTGGTCAACAATGATACTCCAGATCATCATGAATCTCTCAAACAATTTCTGTTCTTCTTTCGACTTCATGCCGATGCTTATATTAAAGTCAGCCGGGATGGAATAAGCGTGTGCCCACATGAGTGAGTCTCTCTTGTCCAAATCTTTTTCAACTACATATCGGTGATTAAAGCGGACAACCTTTTCTCCCGTGTTGAAAGCTCCGTCAATAGTCACTTGTAGCTCGTCACTCTTCACTTTATATACTGTCTCCGCTTCGCCCACGGTGCAGCACATCAGGGCGGCGGTGAGGAGTAACCATGCCGTCGTGCCGGCCTTGGCCCAGGTGGTCATGCGGCGGTTGGAGGTTTGCAGCATCTCCACAAAGCGGCGGCGGATGAAGGAGTGGTTGAAGCCGTTGGCTATGATGACATCGCCGTGCAGCACCTCTTCGATAAGGATGGTCTGGTAGGCCAATACATCCTCGCCCGTGGCCAGCACTTCGCTGTCGGCCTCAAACTCGTGCACGTTGCGCAATTCCGCGCGTGCCCACCACAGGAAGGGGTTCCACCACAGGAGGCGGGTCACCGTCTCGCTCACCCACACGTCGATGTAGTGGCGGTGCAGGATGTGTGCCCGTTCGTGTTCCATAATCATGCGGCGTTGCGCCTCGGTCAGGGCCAACGGCATGAAGATGGTGCGGTAGAACGAGAAGGGGGCCTTCACCACGCTACCCATCAGGACGTGGATGTCGTGCTCGTTGTCGTCCTTGCGCACGCTCACCTCCCTGCGCAGACGGCGCACTTGGTACAGACTGAAGGCAAAGGGGGTGAACAGTGCCAATATAATTAAGGTATAGGCGATACCTGTGAGGGTGAGGCCCCATTCCGTGTCCTCCTCGTGGGAAGGGAGTGAAGTGTCTGAACCGGCTGCGTATGTGGCACTTTCCGTATGCATGGTTTTGGCTTCTGACGAAGCGGTGAGCGGTTCGGCACTATTCACTCCTTCCCTTGGGAAAAGGTCGTGGAGGGGACTGTAAGTGAGGGATTCACTCGCAGCCTGCAGTTCGTTGCTTGTAACTTCTACAACGATTGGCTCGGGCTTGTACACCTCCACTTGCAGCAGGGATATGATGATTGCTACAGTGGGCATGGTGAGCAGATACATGCGCTTGGCGCGATAGGTGGCTTGCTTGCGCCACACGACCCAGTAGAGGGCCATCAGCAGGGCCGATGCCAGTACGAAACGCCCTGCTATGGGGAGAATTGAATATAAGGCTTCCATAAATTGATGATGTTGAGTTGTTTTTGTGTTATCGTCCACCGTAGGGGCAGACCTATGTGTCTGCCCGAATATCAATGCTCTGCATCTTTGGGCGGACACATAGGTCCGCCCCTACGGCAATGATGAACTTGTGTACAAAGGTTTGTTAACTTAGAGGGAGATTTTTAGTTACTTTTCCACACGAAACTCTTTATTCCAAATTCTGGTTAATCAATAAATCACTTTTCCCATTGGTAGAGTCTTTACCTCCAGACCATGGTACTCCTCGTAGGGAGAAGCGTTACCCAACTTCTCCTCGGCAGGGATTTTGCCAGGGATGTAATCCACAGTCTTCACGTGCTCGGGCAGGAGAGGGTAGATAAAGACACGCTTGATACATTGGTTAGTCACATTGTGCACCCAGAAATATTTGTCCAAGGGAAAATGCTCCAATTGGCGCACCATATATTGGGTGCCTGTTTCAGGATCAACCAGTTTGCTGTCCGAACATGGGTGGAACCAGTGATGGTAATGTAGTCCACCGTTGTACACAACCACATAGGTGCAATCCTTGCCACGGAACACCTCAGGCTGATCTCCGTACTTCCCCCAGCTGACGGTCTGCACGTCGGTATATACGGGCCAAGTCTGCTCGTTGTGGGCACTGTAGTTGGGCGACATGTCGCGCTCCAAGATGGGAGCCTGGTTGTAGGGGCGTCCAGCTTCTGAGTCGGTGCCCTTCTGCCACTGGACGGGAATCTTCACGTAGGATTTCTCGCTCTTGTCATCCTCGATGACGATGGTACCGTCGGGCAGGCGGTAGGCTCCCAAATCCATCATCTCTATCTTGGCACGCTTGAACAGGCGGTTGGCGTACTTCTCTGCCTTGGTTTCCACATTTATCGTGCGGGTGGTCACCTTCTTCAACTGCTTCTTCATCAGTTTCTGTCGTTTGGCCTTAGCCTTGCTCATGGTATTCACCAACTTTTCGTACTGTTTGCTGGCAGTGGCATCCGTTTCGGCCAGTTTCTTGTATTCGGTCAGTCGGATGTATCCTTCGGGGCACTTCATTCCCCATTGGGGCGAGACAAACTCCTTGTAGGGGTCGTCCTCCTCGTTGTTGTCATTAGTAATGTTTGCTGCCTTTGCTCCGAGCAAGCAAGTGACGCAGAGGGCCATAAATAGCATGGCGCGTCTAAAGTCTTTCATCGTCTTCATGTTTCTGATATGTTTAGGTGGTTTATTTCCTATATGATTCTTCACTCTTCGTTCTTCACTCTTCGTTCTTCACTCTCTTTCACTCCTTCTGGTTCTTCTTCAGCAGGGCGATGATGCGCTCCACCTCGTCGGCAGCAAGTCGCTCGCGCTCGGCAAAGAAGGAGAGCAGGGCCGAGAAAGAGCCTTTGAACAGGGTGTTGCGAGTCTCTTCCATGAATCCTTGCGTGTATTCCTCGCGGGTCATGATGGGGACGTAGATGTGTGCCTTGCCACTACCCAGCTTGGCTTCGACGATGCCTTTGCTGGCCAGCACACGCATCACCGTCAGGGTGGTGGTGTAGGCGGGGCGTGGTTCGGGCATCATGGCCAACAGGTCGTTTACAGTGGCCTCTCCCTTGTCCCAAAGGAGGTTCATCAAGTGCAGTTCCGACTTGGTGAGGCTTCGATGTTTGGTTTCTAAATCCATGTTTTTTGAGTTTTTAAGTTGACGAGTTGACAAGTTGACAAGGAAGGATGCGGTATCGAACATTCCACTCGTAGCTTGTAGCTCGTAGCTCGTCACTCGTCACTTGTAGTTCTTCACTGATTCTGCGGCAAAGGTAAATGATGCCCAAATATTCTGCAACTATTTTAATAGTAGATGAAATATTTTTAAGATTCGTTAAGAATCTATGGCGCTATAGATTCTATAGGAACTATAGTTTCTATAAAGATAATAGGCTTTGCCAGAATGCTTTATGGGGCTATTGGATAAATCTTAAGGGAAAAACCCTATATACTGCACAGAAAAATCAGTTTGGCCGTAGCAAAAAATAAACTATGCTAAGCAAAAAGTTTAATCATCGACGTTAATCATATAATCAACGTCGTTAATCATGTAATCAACGACGATGATTAGAGAATTCTGATTAGAGAAAACAAAAAACGCTGCACACATTTTAATTTTTGTGTACAGCGTGATGAGTTTTTAGGGAGGTTCTATAAATCATCACAAGCAGAGAAGCTACCCTGAATAAACGTAGAAACTAATTTATAGAAACTCTCTTTAGTTAAGGGTTGGGTATTTAGATGCTTGTCGGGCACGAATGATTTACAACTAATAAAACACGATGTCTGCAATCACCTGTGCCCCCACGGCTTCGTTGAGGCGATGAACCAGACTTTTTCGTGCCATCTGGAGATCCTGTCGCAGGGCGGGTGAGGTGAGGTGTACGTGCAGTGTCTGGTTCTTGATGAACATACGGCCTGTGTAGCGGGCAATGCCTTGTCCGAGCACAGCCTCCCACGACTGGATGAGGCGGTATTCGTTCAGCGGCGATTCCAGTCCCTCTTCGCGGAGGTATCGTTGCAGGATGTTGCTGATGGGTTGGGCGTTTTGGCGTTTCATGCTTTTAAGGAGTTCTCTCCTATTTATTAGTTACTTTTCACTTCCCCGTCCTCCACCACAAACAGCGTGTAGGGTTGGTCGATGGTGCGGAGGATGCTGTCGAGGTGGTCGCGGTTGGGGTCGGTGATGAATATCTGCCCGAAGCTGTCGCCTGCCACCAATTTGACTATCTGTTCCACGCGCGATGCATCGAGCTTGTCGAAGATGTCATCCAATAATAATATAGGTGTGGTACGACTGCCCGTGCGGCGCAAGAAGTCGAACTGGGCCAGCTTCAGGGCAATGAGGTAGGTCTTGTTCTGTCCCTGTGAACCTTCACGCTTGATGGGGAAGTCGCTGAGTTTCATCTCCAATTCGTCCTTGTGGATGCCGTGGAGCGAGTAACCCACAATGCGGTCTTTGGCACGGCTCTGGCGGATGATGTCGAGCAGCGGGCCGCGCTGGGCGTGCGAGGTGTAGCTGAGACTCACCTCTTCGTTGTCCTGCGAGATGAAGGAGTAGAAGCGGCGGAACGTGGGAATGAATTCGTCGATGAACTCTTTGCGTCGTTGGTGGATGAGTTCGCCTGTGGCGGCCATCATCTCCTCCCACACGCTGAGCAGTTCGGGGTCGGGGTCCTCTTCGGGCTTCAGCAGGGTGTTGCGCTGTTGCAGGGCCTTGTTGTAGCGCACGAGGGCATCGAGGTAAGTGCGGTCGTACTGCGAGATGACTACATCCATGAATCGGCGGCGCTCCTCGCTGCCTCCAGCAATCAAGTCCGAGTCGGCTGGCGACACGATGACCAGCGGGATGAATCCGATGTGGTCGGCCAGGCGCGGGTACTCCTTCTTGTTACGCTTGAACTGTTTCTTGCGGCCGCGCTTCATGCCGCAGTATATCTCTTCGGGTGTGCCGTCCTCCTGCTCGTAGAATCCTTGCACCACAAAAAACTCTTCACCGTGGCTGATTATCTGCGAGTCGATGGGGTTGGTGCTGCTCTTGCAGAACGAGAGGTAATAGACCGTGTCCAACAGGTTGGTCTTGCCCATGCCGTTGTGTCCGATGAAACAGTTCAGCTTGGGCGAAAACTCCAGTTCCGCCTGTCGGATATTCTTGTAGTTTAAAATGGAAAGTCGCTTCAGTATCATGCCAATTCTTGAATTTGCACGCAAAAATAGCCATAATTCTTCATTAAACACCCCTAATTGACTGAATAAATGTAAAAAAGTGCCCTGCAAATTTCGTCAATCTATGGAAAAAGGCTAAATTTGCCCGCTGAATCTGAAAACTCTGATTGAAAACAATAAAAAAGAACATAATAAAATGGCAAAAGAAACAAAAAAACAGGAAGAATTGGTGAATGTGGCAGAAGTGGTAAGCAAGTCTGAAGCATTCCTGACAAAGAACAAGAACGCCATCGTAGGTGGCATTGTGGCAGTAGTAGTTATTATCGCTGCTGTATTTTGTTACAACAACTATGTGAAGGCTCCCAAAGAGTTGAAGGCTTCTGAGGCTCTGTATCAGGCAGAACAGTATTTCCGTAATGGTGAGTTCGAGCAGGCTCTCAATGGCGATGACCTGGGCGCTATGGGTTTTGTAGCCGTAGCTGATGAGTTCGGTGGTACAGAGGCCGGCAACTTGGCCAATGCATACGCCGGTATGGCCTTGGCACAGTTGAAGAAGTATGAAGAGGCTGTTAAGTACCTCAATGATTTCAGTGCTGACGATGCAATGATTGCCCCTGCTGCTATGGGTACATTGGGCAACTGCTACGCTCAGTTGGGCCAGAACGAGAAAGCCGCCTCTACTTTGATGGAAGCCGCTGCTTTGTCTGACAGCCATTCACTCAGCCCCATCTACTTGTTGCAGGCTGGTCAGCTCTACGAAGAGTTGGGTCAGAACGCTAAGGCTGTGGAGGCTTACAAGCAAATCAAGAACAAGTACTTCAACTCTACACAGGCTTACGATATCGACAAGTATATCGAGCGTGCAAGCATGAAGTAATCCCGTCCATTGTGGATATAGAATGAATGATAAAGAGAGAGGTCAGACCTTTTCCAAGCAGAAGTGGAAAGGTGTGGCCTTTTCTTATGAAGAAGGAGTGCAGGGATGATACTCCTATATATATAATAAGGTATAAGAACTTAAATACTATTCTTGGGTTGTTTAGGGTTTATGGAAGCAATGGTGTTGTCTGAACTCCTGTAACTCCTGAACTCCCCTAAATTTAAATACAGAATTATGGCTACAGCCTTTCACAATTTGTCGGATTACGACGCGGAGAGTGTTCCTGACGCGTCGGAGATGCGATTCGGTGTCGTTGTCTCAGAGTGGAACAGTAACATTACAGGTGCATTGCTCGAAGGGGCGGTGAATACACTGAAGAAACATGGTGCCAAGGACGAAAACATCCTGGTGCAGACCGTGCCCGGAAGTTTTGAACTTACATACGGTTCGGCTCAGATGGTCAAGAGCGGTAAAGTGGATGCAGTGATTGCCATCGGATGCGTAGTTCGTGGCGATACCCCTCACTTCGACTATGTCTGCATGGGAGCAACCAACGGTATCAGCCAACTGAATGCCGTGTCGGACATACCGGTGATCTATGGTTTGATAACAACCAACAACATGCAGCAGGCCGAAGACCGTTGTGGTGGCACTTTGGGCAACAAAGGCGACGAATGTGCTATCACCGCGATAAAAATGATTGATTTTGCTTGCAAGTTAAAAAAATAAGTCGTACCTTTGCAGCGCAATTGGGATAGGGTGTCCTGCTCAATTGCTCTTGGGCAAATACCAGAGTGGCCAAATGGGGCAGACTGTAAATCTGCTGGCTTACGCCTTCGGTGGTTCGAATCCATCTTTGCCCACATTCAAGTTGCGGAAGTAGCTCAGTTGATAGAGCATTAGCCTTCCAAGCTGAGGGTCGCGGGTTTGAGCCCCGTCTTCCGCTCCATACGAAAAAAGGAACTCATTGCGAGTTCCTTTTTTTGTTTCTTCCAAAGGTAAAGGGGTGTAGGACAGCCCGAAAATCCCGTTACTCTTTTTGTTTGTACACAAAGACACAAAGGCACAGAGATAAGAATCCCTCTCTAAAAGAGAAAACTCTGTGTCTCTGTGCCTCTGTGTGCTAAAATGAATCGTTACGCTGAAAAATGTCTTAGGATGGGTTAGTCTGCCTCGTCGGTAATGCTGTTCCCGTATTCCATTTCACCTTGAACAACAAATAGCAATTCTTCGGCAGTGAATCCGCTTATGCCGTCCTTTTCAGCCTCAGAAATAAGGAATTCTACAATTTCATCCTGATCGATGTTGATGTATCCCTCTTCATCCGGCTCGGCATCCAAGCATCCGCTTGTGGCGTAGTACTCGATGATGAGATCCAGAAAGTAATACAAGTCTTCGTCAGAGAATCGTGCCTTCAACTCTTGCGGCAGGTAGTTTCTGATGAATGCGACAGTTCTTGCGTCTTCCGCGGCATCATCCAACAAAAAATCGTCTTCTGAACTCATAGTTGTGTTATTTAAAAGTTAATGAACTAAGTTTCAATCAAAACCCTCATCTGTCTTATTTCGCAACTGAGGGACTTTTGATTGTTTTTTGTCATGTTGAGCGTAGTCGAAACATCTACAAGTATACATTCTGAAAATGTTCGATTGATAGATACTTCGGCTTCGCTCAGCATGACAAATGATTTATTGCGCTAATTTTGGATTTGTTAGAGCAGAGCTTTTGTCTTCTCTACGAAGGTAGCTTTGGGAGCAGCGCCTACTTGCTTGTCTACTACCTCACCGTTCTTGATGAACAGTACAGTAGGGATGTTGCGTACACCGAAACGAGAAGTGAGGTCGTCGTTGTCGTCAACATCACACTTGCCTACAATTACTTGTCCTTCAAACTCTTCGGCCAGAGCTTCGATATCCGGTGCAATCTTCTTGCAAGGGCCGCACCATGTAGCCCAAAAGTCCAATACGATAGGTTTTCCTTGTGCAACCAGTTCTTCGTAGTTGCTGTCTGTGATTTCTAATGCCATAGTTCTATATGCTTTAAAAGTTTGTACTAAATATTTCTGTCGACAAAGATAGTGCAAACTGAGAGAAGAACAAAAAGATTTTAATCTTTTTTTATTCCGAAGTGCCGCCTATCTTGGATTTCCTTGAAATCAAAGTGTGCAAACCTTATTCTTCGTGCCTATTTACGAATTGATGCTGAACTCCAGTGCAGGATTGTTCTTGAGGTACTGAATCAACTCCTTTCCAACTGTGATCTTGATTGTCTTGGACATCAGGTTCGCTTGCATCTGGCTCTCGATGTCCTTTATATGGAAATGGAGTTCTGCATTTCCCGGATGTCCGTTAACGAGGGTACTCATCTCGGTCAGCATGGTTTCGTCCAAGGCATCCAGGGTGGTGCTGATGGTGATTCTTTCTATCAGTTTGTCCTTGACATCGGGAAGCAGCTCTATCTTGTTGATTTTTACCTCCAGCTCGTCTTGCCGCCATTGCTTGGGCTGTACCTTTGCGTGGATGAACAGGAAGCATCCTTGTTGCATGTATCGTCCCCAGTCTATCCAGTCCTGTCCGAAGAGGGGCAACTCTGTCGCTCCTGAGTAGTCTTCGATTTTGGCAATGCCGAAAGGATTTCCTTTTTTGGTGTAGCCTTCGCGCAGACCGGTAACGATTCCGCCTAACGTGATGTCCCGGTTGGCCAATGAGGTCAGTTGCTCGTTCAGTTCGTCCAAATGGGTGGTGCAGACGTGTTCCAGAATAACGGCATATTCGTCCAACGGATGGGCAGAAAGGTAGATTCCTACCAATTCGCGCTCCTTGTCGAGGCGTTCCAAGTCGCTCCACGATTCGGCCGCGGGAATTTCGGGAGTGGCAATCTCTACAGAACCGAACCCGCCGAACAGGCTGTTGGCCTCTTCGGCCTTGGCATTCTGGTAAAGGTTGCCATAGCGCACCAGTTGGTCGCAGAATGCTTCGCCCTTGGCATTGATGGCAAAGAATTGTTCGCGTTTGATTTCTTTGAACCCGTCAAAAGCACCTGACAGAGCCAGACATTCAATGTTCTTTCGGTTGCAGGCTGACAAGTTGACACGTTGCACGAAGTCAAAGATTCCCTTGTAGGGACCATTCTCTTTCCGCTCCTTGATGATGCAGGCCACGGCATTTTCGCCCACCCCTTTGACTGCACCCATACCGAAGCGGATGTCTCCGGCTGCATTGACGGAGAATTTCAGATTACTTTCGTTCACGTCCGGACCGAGAGTCTGTATTCCCATCGATTTGCATTCGTCCATCAGTTTGGTGATTTCGGTGATGTTGCTGATGTTGCGGCTCATGGTGGCTGCCATGTATTGGCTGGGATAGTTTGCCTTGAGGTAAGCCGTTTGGTAGGCCACCCACGAATAGCAGGTCGCATGGCTCTTGTTGAAGGCATACGATGCAAACTTTTCCCAGTCGGTCCAGATTTTCTCCAGCACCTTCGGGTCGTGTCCGTTCTTTTGTCCACCTTGGATGAACTTGGGCTTCATCTGATCCAGTTTGTCGCGCAGTTTCTTACCCATGGCCTTACGCAAGGCATCACTCTCACCACGGGTAAAGTCGGCCAACAGACGCGACAGGAGCATCACCTGCTCTTGATAAACGGTGATTCCGTAGGTGTCCTTCAGATACTTCTCCATGATGGGAATATCGTATTCGATGGGCTTACGGCCATGTTTTCGGTCGATGAAGTCGGGGATGTAGTCCATCGGCCCCGGACGGTAGAGGGCATTCATGGCGATGAGGTCCTCGAAGGTTGAAGGTTGCAATTCGCGCAAGTACTTCTGCATACCGGCCGATTCGAACTGGAATGTTCCGATGGTCTTTCCTTCGCAATAGAGTTTATAGGTGGCAGGGTCCTTGATGTCGATGGAGTCGATGTCGATTTCAATACCCAAACTTTGGCGCACGTTCTCGACCGCCTCCTTAATGATGGAGAGCGTCTTTAGTCCCAAAAAGTCCATCTTGATGAGACCCGTATCCTCGATGACACTTCCTTCGTATTGTGTCACCAGCATCTTTTCGCCTGTTTCCTTGTCCTCGGCGGTACTTACAGGAACCCAGTCGGTAATGTCATCGCGGCAAATGATGGTTCCACAGGCATGAACACCTGTTCCGCGCACGTTGCCTTCCAGCATCTTGGCATATTTGATGGTGTCGCGCAGGGTGGGGTTGGTTGAGGCCTCGGCCTCTTGTAGTTCGGGGACGTATGCGATGGCGTTCGGCAGATTCAGTTTCTTGTCAGGAATCTTGTCGGGTACCAGTTTACACAAACGGTTTGATTCGTCCAATGGAAGTTTCTGAACGCGTGCCACATCCTTGATGGCCATCTTGGTGGCCATGGTGCCGTAGGTGATGATATGGGCCACCTTTTCGGCTCCATATTTCTCTGTTACCCAACGGAGAACTTCGCCTCGTCCGTCGTCGTCGAAATCGACATCGATATCGGGCAGAGAGATACGGTCGGGGTTCAGGAATCGTTCGAACAGCAGGTCGTAGGCGATGGGGTCAATCTTGGTAATGCCCAAGCAATAGGCTACGGCCGAACCGGCAGCTGACCCACGACCGGGGCCTACTGATACACCTAATTCACGACGGGCAGCACCAATAAAGTCCTGTACGATGAGGAAGTAGCCGGGGAAACCCATGGTCTTCATGATGTACAGCTCGAAGTTCAGACGTTCCTGTACCTCTTCGCTCAGTGGGTCGCCATAGAGCTTCTTGGCACCAATCATGGTCAACTCCTTCAGGTAGTCGGCCTCCAGTTTGATGCGGTACAGTTTGTCGTATCCGCCCAACCGCTTGATTTTGGCATGAGCATCCTCTTCGCTCAGTACCACGTTGCCATTTTCGTCGCGGGTGAATTCGTTGAAGAGGTCTTCTTCTGTGTATGTCTGACGGTAGCCCTCTTCGGTGCCAAACTCTTCGGGAATGGCGAAGTTGGGCATAATGGGGGCATGGTCGATACTGTAAAACTCCACTTGGTCGCAAATGTCGCATGTGTTGCTCAGGGCTTCGGGGATGTCGGCAAACAGGGCGTTCATCTCTTCCTTAGTCTTGAACCACTCCTGCTTGCTATAGAGCATTCGTTTCGGGTCGTCCAGCTCTTTGCTTGTGCTTAAGCATATCAGGCGGTCGTGTGCTTCGGCATTTTCCTCTTCTACAAAATGTACGTCGTTGCTACAGATTAGTTTAATGCCGTATTTCTTGCTTAGCTCAATCAGCTTCTCATTTGCCTGCACTTGCAGGCCATACGTTTCGTGGTTGGCGCGTGGTACAGTGGCTTTGTGCAACTGGAGTTCCAGATAGTAATCGTCGCCGAATGTGTTTTTGTACCACTGTACGGCCTCTTCTGCATCGTCCAATCGTCCGTTCAGTATCTTTCGGGGGACTTCGCCACCCAGGCAGGCGCTGCAAACGATGAGTCCCTCGCGGTATTTCTCCAACTCCACCCGGTCAGTACGTGGACGGTTGTAGTACCCCTCTGTCCATGCTTTTGAAACCAATTTAATCAAGTTGTGATACCCTTTCTCGTTCTTTGCAAGAACAACCAAGTGATAGCCTCCCTGGTCCTCTTTGCCATCTTTGTTGAACAGGCGCCGGCGGGCTACGTACATTTCGCATCCGATGATGGGTTTGAACAACTTCTTTTGCAATTCCGGCAGGCGGGTTCGGCAATCGTTGAGTTCGGCTTGTGCATCGCCGTTCCATTCTTCACCGGCTTCAGCACCGGCTTCCAGTTCCTTGATGCGCTTTTTCAGCTTCTTGATGTCGCCGTTGGTACCACCGTTCTTCTTGTTGACGTAGTTGAAGAACTCCTTGATGCCGAACATGTTGCCATGGTCGGTGATGGCCATTCCTCGCATACCGTTGGCTATGGCTTTGTCTACCAGACGGGCAATGCTTGCTTGCCCGTCAAGGATAGAATAGTGGGTGTGGACGTGTAAATGAACAAAATCTTGCATCGTCAAAAAAGGTGTTTTCTTGAAAAATGGCATAAAGATAGTTCGCTTTTGCCGATTCTCAAACTTTGGGTGCAAAAACTTCTTGTTTCTCTTGTTTTTTTGTAATATTTAAGGGTTCAATGACATTTATAGCTTTTTTTCTTTGTTAATTTTAAAAGATTCTTTTATCTTTGCGCGATAAAAGATACTGTGTGAGGCTATGAAACGATTGAAAAAACTTAAAAGAATCAGAATACATCACGAGGGGACCGATACCCTTGTAATTAGTGCAATTCTGTTGTTGGCTATCAATTCAGCCCTTTACCATTATATAGATTCCAAGTGGCCATTTTATGTGATAGCCCCTATTTCTATAGTCGTTTGGCTGCTTTTGCTGAACTTCTTCCGCTGTCCTATCCGGCTTTTCAAAGGCGAAACCAAGCAGATTGTAGTAGCACCGGCCGATGGAAAGATTGTCTGCATTGAGGAGGTGGATGAGAATGAATATTTCCATGACCGCCGTCTGTTGGTATCCATCTTTATGAGCGTGTTCAATGTACATGCCAATTGGTATCCCGTTGATGGCTTGGTTAAGAAAGTTGCCCATCAGAACGGACGTTTCCAAGCTGCCTGGTTGCCTAAATCCAGCACCGAGAATGAGCGTTCGATGGTGGTGATTGAAACACCTGAGGGTGTCGAAGTGATGGCGCGTCAGATAGCAGGTGCTATGGCCCGCCGTATTGTCACTTATGCCGAAGCGGGTGAAGATTGTTACATCGACGAACACATGGGATTCATCAAATTCGGAAGCCGTGTGGACGTGTATCTGCCTTTGGGAACCGAAGTGCTTGTTTCGTTGGACGAAAAGACCGTAGGTAACGAAACGGTGATTGCCAAATTAAAATAATCTGATATGGCCAATTTCATAACTCGCCACATCCCCAACACGGTCACCTGTTGTAACCTCTTTTCAGGCTGCATCGCGGTGGTGATGGCTTATCGTGGCGACTACACAGCAGCCCTTGGCTTTATTGTGTTGGGCGCTGTCTTTGACTTCTTTGATGGGATGTTGGCTCGTGCCCTACAAGCCTATTCTCCTTTGGGCAAAGAGCTGGACTCTTTGGCCGACGATGTCACCTTTGGTGTCGCTCCGGCCATGATTGTGTTCTCCCTTTTTAAGGAAGTGCGTGTGCCCGATTTTTTCTCCACGTGGGAAGATTTTTTTCCGTACGCGGCATTTTTGATTGCTGTGTTTTCAGCGCTGCGCTTGGCCAAGTTCAATATCGACACCCGTCAGACCTCCTCTTTCATTGGTGTGCCTACGCCGGCCAATGCCCTCTTTTGGGGATCGTTGGTAGTGGGTGCGCATGATTTCTTGGTGTCAGACAGTTTCAATGCCCTTTGTCTGCTGGCCTTGGTGCTGCTTACCTCGTGGTTGTTGGTGGCCGAGATTCCAATGTTCTCCCTCAAGTTCAAGAATCTTTCTTGGCGCGACAACAAAGTTCAGTTCATCTTCCTGTTGGGTTGTGTGCCCTTGATACTTTTTTTGCAAGTGGCAGGATTGGCAGCCGTCATCATTTGGTACGCCTTGCTCTCTTTGATTACACAGCGTAAATCTTAATCATACTTAAAGAAATGTGTCAAAAAGGCAGATTGGCACATTTTTTGTTTATTATGGGTGTAGACTTTTGGAGTGTGGAAAACTCATAAACTTATAAACTAAAAACAACTTGTAATTGTGGGTATATTTGGATTGTTTTTTATCGTGTTGCCGCTTATTATATTCTTTATAATATTAGGTATAGGTGTGACATTGGTGCATCGCATCCGCCAATTCTTAGGCTTTGGCCGTTCAAAAAGTTCTGCTTATTCTCGCCGTACGGGTTACGGAACACAACAGCAGACACAAAGCCGTACCTCCTCTTCCTCCCAACCCTCTCCCAAAAAGAAAGTCATCGACGACGACGAAGGCGAATATGTCGAATTTGAGGAGGTGAAGTAAGTGAGAAAGTCTATAGTATGAAACGTTCAAAAGATACGTACGTTAAGCGTTGAAGATACGGTTCTTTCATGCTTAACATCCGCATCTTGTTTTTGCCAAAAGAATGGCATTTTTGGTTCAAGGTTCAAAGTTTAAGGTTCAAGTGTATTTTGCCATTTTGAGCAAAGCGAAAAATCTGAATACGTCCACCGTAGGGGCAATCCCTTGTGGTTGCCTGATAGCAGTTTGCGATGCGTCGCGTGTGTGGACCCTCACAAGGGGATGCCCGAATGTAGCGTGCGGCATATATCTGGGCAGACACATAGGTCTGCCCCTACGTTGCGCGGAGGTTTAACGAATAAGTATAAGGGCTTAACGAATATAGTATAAGGCCGTAACGAGTATAGTACGGAGACGAAAGCTGTATAGTATGGAAGTTAACGCTTGGTGGCAATTGCCTGTGAATACTGTCCCTCCGTTCGTATTTGTAATACTTTAAAAAAATCTTAAAAATACAGCATCTACTATTAAAATATTTGTTCGTGAAAACTATTCCGTTTACTTTTGTGAAAGATAATTTCAAACTACTACAACTGTATTATTAACGTATGAAAAAATCATTTGTAATAATTACCCTTTTGGTATGTTTGTTAATGAGTTGCTCGCAAACCAAGGTGATTGATTATCCCGCCATTGAGCAACGTAGCTCGGACGCGTTAGAGTTTTATCAAGTGGAAATGTCGGACACGGCTTTGATTCTTCGTGGTAATGTGTATAACAGCCCCGGCTATTGGGTGAAAATGGCATCTTCTGTTTTCCTGCAAGGCCGTGCCACAGGAAACACTTATCGCTTGGTACGTGCCGAGGGAATAGAGTTGGATAAAGAGGTATTCATGCCCGAAACCTACACTCAACCATTTTCGCTTCAGTTCGAGGCGGTCGATGCGAAAGATAAACTTGTTGACTTCATCGAACCGGGCGGATGGAGAGTAGATGGCATCTCGTTAGAAGAAAAGAAGCCGAAGGGAATGCTTTGTCGTATCGAAGGCGAAGTGGTGGACAATCCTGTGTATAGCCGATTGGTTTTGGTACCCGAAGGAACTGATACTCGCGTGAACGATTGGATTTCTATACCGGTGCGCGATGGCAAGTTCTTTTACGATTTGTACGTAGAGAAACCTGCATATTATGAATTGTATTCATGGACAGATCAAATGAGTGGGGCTTGGATGCCTGTAACCTTCTTTGCTGATAAGGGTTCGGTGAATTTTACACTTTATCATTTGGATAAACCGGCAGAATGGGATTCGGACATCGCTCTTAACCAAGAATACAAACGTTTCAAGCAAGAAGCTAATGAAAAGTATATTGCTCCTATGCGGCAAGAAGAAGCAGCGTTGGAAGCAGCAGGAAAAGTCTATACCCCCGAAATGGCGGAGTTAAAAAATCAATACGATGCGGCAACAACGCGCGAAGAAATAAATGCCATTCTTGCAAAGGCTGAAAAGCTAAGTGAAGAAGGAAAAGAATATACCGATGAGTATTTGGCTTTTCAAGAAAGAGCAGCCAAGGTGACGGAAGACCATGTTGCGTATATTATGGCGTATGCCGAATCGAATCCTACCTTAATAGGGTTGGCCCAATTGAAAGAATTGACCATGCGAATGAGGATGAGCAAAAAACTTACCACTAAGGATATTATAGATGTGTATAATAAGGTGTATGCCAATAGATTTCCCGATGATGCTATCGATAGCTATATGCAAAATTGGGTGTTAAGTCAAAATGTCAAGGTAGGTGACAGCTTTATGGATTTCAGCGCACCGGACGCAAAGGGCGAGATGCATACACTTTCCGAAGAGATAAAAGGAAAAGTAGCCTTGATAGACCTTTGGGCATCGTGGTGTGGCCCTTGTCGTAGGAAGTCGATGAGCATGATACCTCTCTACGAAAGTTATAAGGATAAGGGATTTACCATCGTTGGTGTAGCTCGCGAACATCGTCAAAAGGATATGGAAATAGCCGTAGAGAAGGACGGCTATCCATGGCTTTGCTTGTTAGAGTTGAACGATGCCGGAAAGATTTGGGATAAGTATGGCGTAGGCAATGGTGGAGGTGCCATCTTTATGGTTGATAAAGAAGGAAAGATTCTTGCCATTAATCCTTCAGCAGAAGAGGTTGAAACTTTGTTGAAAAAGGTCTTGTAGAATAGACATACTTGTAACGTAATTGCATAAAATATAGGAGCAAACCAATCGGCTTGCTCCTATTTATATAATAAAGGCTCCCATCTGATGCCTTTATAGAAATGAGGCATCATCCCTCTTTTATTATATCTAAAGGCTCAAGGATAAACCAAATTCTCTTCCGTTGCCACTTCCAACACTTCGGTCAGATATTTGCGGGCTTCCCAGCGGGCCATGGGAAGGTCTTGCAACAGATAGTTGCCGCAATCTTTGGGGGCAGCACCGGGAATCTCGCCTTCGTAGTCAGCGATAAAGCGGAAGGTTTCAATCATCAGTGGCAGGATGTCGTGCGAACGGAGGTCGCCTTTTACCAGCAGATAGTTACCCGTGAGGCAGCCCATGGGACCCCAATAGATGATTTTGTCGGCCCAAGTGGGGTGGTTGCGCAGGAAGGTGGCGGCCAGGTGTTCGATGGTGTGCAAGGCTCCTTGTCCGAGGGCCGGTTCGCGGTTAGGCTCCTTCATTCGGATGTCGAAGGTGGTTACAATCTCGCTACCTACTTGGTCTTGACGAGAAACAAAGATGCCGCGCATGAGGCGCAGGTGGTCGATGGTGAAGCTGGGTATCTTTTTCATAATTCTTTTGGTAAAGCGTTCAGGAATTGGTGAGTGATTCCAAAGGAGCGTTCGGCTACCGTTTGCCAGAAGTTGGTGTATTGTTGCCAATGTTCGTCGGCTCCCGGCGTGTCGCTGATGATGCGGAAGCTGATGAAGGGCACGTGGTAGAGGTGGCACACTTGGGCAATGGCACCAGACTCCATATCAACGGCCAATCCTTCGGGGAAATTCCCTTTGATGTAATCCAATTCGGTGCGGTCGGTGATGAACTTGTCGCCACTACAGATGAGTCCGCCATGGATGGTCATCTCCTTTACCTCAGGAGTAAGGGACATGGCGCATTGGAGTAATGTGTCGTTTCCTGTAAAATAGGTGGGCAAGCCTTGTACTTGGCCATATTCGTTTCCTTCGCCACACCACACGTCGTGATAGACAATGCGGTTGCTGGCCACCACGTCCATCACTTTCAAACAGGTGTCGATACCACCGGCCACACCTGTGCTGATGATACAGTCGGGGGTGAATCGGCTGATAAGTTCGACGGCCCCGGCTGAAGCATTTACTTTGCCGATACCGCATTGCATCAATACAAGGGTGTTTTCGCCAACTTCCCCTTCGGTAAATTTGAAAGGGCCTCCAATCAATTCTTTCTTGTTATGAAGGAGACCGACTATTTGGTCGTGCTCCATGCTCATGGCGGTTATGATTCCGATTTTCATACGTAAAGGGTCTCTTTTGGTCTTAATTTTGTTATTTCTGCCTGCAAATGTACGGATTTTATCAGAGTTAATTGTATCTTTGCGGCTCTTAATAACAATTTTAGTATGAATTTAGTGAAAAGATTGCTGCCCGATGTGGTAGCGGTGGCCTTGTTTGCCTTGATTTCATTTGTTTATTTTTACCCTGCCAATGTGGAGGGACTGGTACTTGGACAGCACGACCATGCGGCAGGTGTTGGTGCCGGTCAGGAGTCAAAAGAGTACTTGGAGCGCACAGGTGAGCGTACGCGTTGGACAAACTCGTTGTTTGGAGGTATGCCTACCTATCAAATGTCGCCCAGTTATGAGTCGAGCGACACACTCAGTTTCGTCGAGCGTGCCTATCGCCTTTTTATTCCGGGATATACCTATTATGTATTTATCATGTTGTTAGGGTTCTATATCCTGTTGCGTGCTTTTGATTTCCGCGCCTGGATGGCGGCTCTTGGTGCCGTATTATGGGCATTCTCTTCTTACTTCTTTATTATTATTGCGGCAGGTCACATCTGGAAGGTGTTGACGTTGGCTTACATACCTGTAACCATTGCTGGTATGGTGCTGATATATAGGGGAAAATGGCTATGGGGCGCTTTGCTGACGGCTTTGTTTGTAGGTCTTCAGATACGTTCGAACCATGTGCAGATGACCTATTACTTCCTTTATCCCATGTTCTTCATGGCCATTGCTTACGGAGTGGATGCTTGGCGCAAGGGTAAGTTGGCACATTTTTGGAAATCGTCAGCCGTTCTGTTGGTTGCTGGAGTGTTGGGCGTATGTACTAATCTGTCAAACCTTTACCACACGTATGAGTATAGTAAAGAGACCATGCGTGGCAAGAGTGAGTTGGTAAAACCTGATAGTGGCAACCAAACAAGCAGTGGATTGGAGCGCGACTACATCACCGCATGGAGTTATGGCATCGGTGAGACATGGACGTTGCTGGTGCCCAACACCAAGGGTGGAGCCTCAGTGCCTATGGGACGCAACGAAAAGGCGATGCAGAAGGCCAATCCCATGTATCGTAGCATATTCAACCAGATGGGACAATATTGGGGAGAACAACCGGGTACGTCAGGTCCTGTGTATGTGGGTGCTTTTGTGGTAGTGCTTTTCGTATTGGGTCTTTTCGTCGTTCGTGGTCCTATGAAGTGGGCGTTATTGGTGGCAACCATCCTTTCTGTCCTACTTTCATGGGGAAAGAACTTCATGGGTTTCACCGACTTCTTCCTCGATTATGTGCCGATGTACGCCAAATTCCGTGCCGTGGCCTCCATCCTGGTGATTGCAGAGTTTACCATTCCTTTGTTGGCCATGATGGCATTGAAGGAGGTGGTTGAGCGCGTCAAGGATGGCCAATTGGCAGAGCCTCTCTATTGCAAAGGAAAACTCTCGTTGCAAAAGAGCCTTTATATCAGTGCAGGATTGGTTGGTGGCATTACGTTGCTCTTTGCGTTGATGCCAGGCACATTCTTCCCTGACTATATTTCAACCAGTGAGGTGACCATGCTGAAGAATGGCCTTCCGGCAGAGCACTTGAATGCCTTCATGGCTAATTTGATGGAGGTTCGTCAGAGTATCTTTGTGAGCGATGCTTGGCGCAGTTTCTTCATTATAGTAGCGGGCAGTACCGTAGTCATGTTCTTTGTTTGGCGCAAACTTAGTGCCAAGTGGATGGTGGGATTGTTGTTTGTCCTTTGCTTGTTTGACATGTGGCAAGTGAATTTGCGTTACCTTAATCCTAATGACAAGAGTCAATTTACCCCCAAGCGCACCATTGCGAACACGTTCAAGAAGACTCCGACAGACGAGACCATATTGAAGGACAAGGCGTTGGATTACCGTGTGTTGAATCTGGCCAGCAATACGTTCAACGAGAACAATACATCTTATTTCCACAAGAGTGTGGGTGGATACCATGCTGCCAAGCTCCGTCGCTATCAGGAGATGATAGAGGAACACATCGCTTCTGAGATGCACGACGTGATGGAAGAGGTGGTTCGCGCAGGTGGTCAGATGGACAGTGTGCAAGCAGAAAAATTCCCCGTCTTGAACATGCTTAATACCCGTTGGTTCATTATGCCTACGCAGGGTGGTGGTACTATGCCTTTGCCCAATCCTTATGCCATGGGCAATGCATGGTTTGTCTATAATGTGAAGTATGTGAACAATGCCAACGAAGAGATTGAGGCCTTGCACAACATCAATCCTGCCATCACCGCGGTGGTTGACAACAAATTCAAAGAGCAGGTGAAGGCCGTTGACTCAGAGGGACAGATTGTCCTCAAGAGCTACGATGCCAACCGATTGGTTTACGAAACCGATAGCAAGAATGGCGGAGTGGTTGTATTCTCTGAGATTTATTATCCTGGTTGGCGCTCTTACATTGATGGCGAAGAGGTTGCACACGGTCGTGCCAACTACATCTTGCGAGCCATGAATGTGCCGGCTGGTCGACACACTATTGAGTTTGTCTTCGATCCTCAATCATTGCACGTCACCGAAGCAATTGCCTACACGGCTTTGGCGCTGCTTCTCCTTGGCTTCTTGATTGCGGTTGCTTTGCAATTTCGTAAGAAGGAGCAAGTGAAATCTGAAGAGTAATGAAATTATGCCAAGGTACGGGTTTTCTGAACGTATCTTGGCATAATTTGTGATAGAATCCCTCATTTTTTTCTCCCGTTGGGAAACTATTTTTTCCTCGTTGGAGAAAAATAATTCCCCCGTAGGAAAAAAATATCTGCAAGATAGGCTTGATTCCGCAAAAAAGAAGTACCTTTGCGGCTCGATAATTATCAGTTATATATTTTATGGAGCTCGACATTCTTACGGCCATATCACCCATTGACGGTCGTTACAGAGGAAAGGCGGGAGCTTTGGCCTCTTATTTTTCTGAATTTGCACTGATTAAGTACAGAGTGCAGGTAGAAATCGAATATTTCATTACCTTGTGTGAATTGCCTTTGCCACAGTTGAAGGGGTTTGATGCAAACCTTTTCGATGCTTTGCGCGACATTTACCGCAACTTCTCAGAAGCCGATGCTGTCCGCATCAAGGAGATTGAGAGCGTGACAAACCACGATGTGAAGGCAGTAGAGTATTTCATCAAGGAACAGTTTGATAAATTGGGCGGATTGGATGCCTACAAGGAGTTCATCCACTTTGGTCTCACTTCACAAGATATCAACAATACCTCTGTGCCCCTTTCTATCAAGGAGGCTTTGGATGAAGTATATTATCCGCTGATGGCCGAGTTGGTTGACCAGTTGAAGGCATACGCCGAGGAGTGGAAGGAGATTCCCATGTTGGCCAAGACACACGGACAGCCCGCATCGCCAACCCGTTTGGGCAAGGAGGTAATGGTGTTTGTCTATCGTTTGGAAAAGCAACTTGCCGTGCTGAAGACTTGTCCGCTGACCGCCAAGTTCGGTGGAGCAACAGGTAACTACAATGCCCACAATGTAGCTTATCCCCAATACGATTGGAAGGCATTCGGAAACCGTTTTGTGGCCGAGAAGTTGGGACTTGAGCGCGAGGAGTACACCACACAAATCTCCAACTACGACAATCTGGGTGCCATCTTTGATACCATGAAGCGTATCAACGCCATTATGATTGACATGAACCGCGACTTCTGGCAATATATCTCAATGGAATATTTCAAGCAGAAAATCAAGGCCGGCGAGGTTGGTTCAAGCGCCATGCCTCACAAGGTAAATCCTATTGACTTTGAAAACTCTGAAGGAAACTTGGGTGTTGCCAATGCCGTGCTTGAGCACCTGTCTTCGAAGTTGCCCGTATCACGTTTGCAACGCGACTTGACCGACTCTACCGTATTGCGTAACGTAGGTGTACCCTTCGGCCATATCGTGATTGCCGTGCAGAGCACATTGAAAGGCTTGCGCAAGCTGTTGTTGAACGAAACGGCTATCTACCGCGATTTGGACAACTGTTGGAGCGTGGTGGCCGAAGCCATTCAAACCGTGTTGCGTCGCGAGGCTTATCCCAATCCCTACGAAGCGTTGAAAGCCTTGACACGTACCAACCAAGCTATCACCGAAGAGTCAATAAAGACGTTTATTGAAGAACTAAATGTCAGCGAAGACGTTAAGAAAGAGTTGAGAGTCATTTCTCCACGCACTTATACAGGAATTTGAATTTAATAGGAAATAAAGCCCGCGAGGGCGTAATTAATGAATATAGAAAATAGAATATGATGACAGACAATGAAAATTGGCGCAATGGTTCTGATGAGAATCAGGAAAGCGCAAATGGTTACAACCGCTCGTTTAACCGTGAGAACAGATTCAACAGTTACAACAATTACAACCGTGAGGAGGGTGGACAGCGTCCGTTCCGTCCCAATGGATATGGCAACCGCATGAATGGTGGTATGGGAAACCGTGCTGACCGTCCGCAACGTCCGCGTTTTACCCGTTCGTCGGAAAATGCAGGAGGCGAAGAGCGTCCCCGTTTCACTCGCGTGAATGGCAATAACGACGGCGGATATGCTCCGCGCTATTCACGTCCGCAGCGTCCGTATGACAACAACCGTCAGGAGGGTGGTGAAGGTCGTCCCTTCCGTCCATCTTCATATAATGCCGGTCGTCCCTCGTATGGAAATAATCCCCGTCCCCGTTTCAACAATGGCGAAGAGCGTCCTTGGCGCAGCAATGCCGGTGGAGGCTATGGACAAGACCGTCCGCAGCGCCGTCCTGGTGGATTCAGCAATGGTGGAGGCCGTCCTCAAGGAGGAATGCGCCAACGTACAGCCGGATATAACCCCAATGCCAAGTACAGCAAGAAGAAACAGATTGAGTACAAAGAGATTTTGGCTGATCCGAATGAACCGATCCGCTTGAACAAGTATTTGGCAAATGCCGGTATCTGTTCACGCCGCGAAGCTGATGAGTTCATCACGGCAGGTGTTGTATCGGTAAATGGCGAAATCGTTACCGAATTGGGAACAAAAGTGCTTCGCTCGGATGTTATCAAGTTCCACGAACAAACGGTGAATACAGAGCGTAAGGTTTACATCTTGTTGAACAAACCGAAAGATTGTGTGACTACAACCGATGATCCTCAAGAGCGTAAGACCGTGATGGAATTGGTCAAGGGCGCTTGTGCAGAACGTATCTATCCTGTTGGCCGATTAGACCGCAATACGACAGGTGTACTCTTGTTGACAAATGATGGAGACATGGCTTCGAAACTGACACATCCCAAGTTCTTGAAGAAGAAAATCTATCATGTCTTCTGCGACAAGAATGTGACTAAGGCCGATCTTGATCAGATAGCAGCAGGTATTACATTGGAAGATGGTGAAATTCGTGCCGATGCCATCAGCTATGCTCACGAGACCGACAAGAAGCAGGTGGGTATCGAAATCCACTCAGGAAAGAACCGTATCGTGCGCCGTATATTCGAATCATTGGGTTATAAGGTGACGAAACTTGACCGTGTTTCGTTTGCCGGATTGACCAAGAAGGGAGTCCGTCGTGGCGATTGGCGTTTCTTGACTGAAGCTGAAGTGAACATGTTGCGTATGGGCGCGTTTGCATAAACAAAACAACGATAAATATGGAAAATATTAGCAGAACAAAGATAGTTGACCTGTTGAAGCGTACCGACTTTGGTGCAATGGTCAACGTGAAAGGTTGGGTGCGTACCCGCCGTGGAAGCAAGCAGGTGAACTTCGTTGCCTTGAACGATGGTTCAACCATCAACAACGTACAGATTGTGGTGGATGTGGCCAACTTCGACGAAGAGATGCTGAAACTCATCACCACCGGTGCTTGCTTGAGCGTGAATGGTGAATTGGTAGAATCTGTCGGTTCGGGACAAGCTGCCGAAATTCAGGCACGCGAAATCGAAGTATTGGGTACTTGTGACAACACATATCCGTTGCAAAAGAAGGGCCACTCTATGGAGTTCCTTCGCGAGATTGCCCACTTGCGTCCGCGTACCAACACCTTTGGTGCTGTATACCGCATCCGTCACAACATGGCAATGGCCATCCACAACTTCTTCCATCAGAAGGGATTCTTTTACTTCAACGCTCCCATTATCACCGCTTCAGATTGCGAAGGAGCCGGTCAGATGTTCCAAGTGACAACCATGAACCTTTACGATTTGAAGAAGGACGAGAATGGTTCTATCATCTACGACGATGATTTCTTTGGCAAGCAGGCCAGCCTCACCGTTTCGGGTCAGTTGGAAGGCGAGTTGGCTGCTACAGCCTTGGGAGCTATCTATACTTTTGGTCCTACATTCCGCGCCGAAAACTCCAACACTCCCCGTCACTTGGCTGAGTTCTGGATGGTTGAGCCGGAAGTGGCTTTTGCCGACCTCGCAGAGTTGATGAATCTTGAGGAAGAGTTCATCAAGTTCTGTGTCAACTGGGCACTTGAGCATTGTAAGGACGATCTTGAATTCCTCAATAAGATGGTGGACAAGGGACTTATCGAACGTCTGCAGAGCGTGGTTAAGGCCGATTTCGTTCGTTTGCCTTATACTGAGGGTATCAAGATACTGGAAGAGGCTATTGCCAAAGGCCGTAAGTTTGAGTTCCCTGTATATTGGGGTTGCGACTTGGCCAGCGAGCACGAGCGTTTCCTCGTGGAAGAACATTTCCAGAAGCCTGTCATCATGACCGACTATCCGAAGGAAATCAAGGCTTTCTACATGAAACAGAACGAGGACGGAAAGACAGTACAAGGTACCGATGTTCTCTTCCCCCAGATTGGCGAAATCATTGGTGGAAGTGTGCGTGAAGAAAGTTACGACAAGTTGATGACCCGCATCAAGGAGTTGGATATCCCCATGAAGGATATGTGGTGGTATCTCGATACCCGCAAGTACGGGACTTGTCCTCACGCAGGTTTCGGTCTTGGTTTCGAGCGTCTGCTCCTGTTTGTGACAGGTATGACCAACATCCGCGATGTCATCCCCTTCCCCCGTACACCGCGTAACGCCGAGTTCTAATTTTCATAATAAAAACTCAATAAAAAGCTCATTCTTTCTGATATTGTGGGAAGAATGAGCTTTTTTTGTCACCTTTTTGCAATCTTTTCTTCAAAAGATTTGTACTTTCATTAAAAATGAATATTTTTGTCATGCCAAGAGTAAATGCATATACTTACAAATAGATACCATTATGAATAAGACAAAACTGATTTTATTTGCATCTTTGTGTTTGGCTGCGTGTACAACAAAGCAGGATGTGATGACCGAAGCCTTTATGCAGGCCGAGGAGATTGTGGAAAACATCAAGCAACCCGTATTCTTCGATACCGAATATCGGAAACGGATTTTGGAGCTGTGGAAGGTGATTCTACTGCTCTTTATCATGAAAACATTAACAAAGCCATTCTGACCTGCCACGAGAATGGAGGTGGCCATGTTGTAGTCCCGCAAGGAACCTTTTATACTGGCCCTATCACCTTGTTGAGCGGTGTGGATTTGCATCTTGAGGAAGGTGCTACGCTGAAATTCTCGACCAATCCTACGGACTATTTCCCTGCTGTAATCAGTCGTTGGGAGGGCATTGACTGTTACAACGCCCATCCATTGATTTATGCCTACAAGGCCGACAATATTGCAGTGACCGGTAAGGGAACGCTTGACGGACAAGGAAGCAAAACCCGTTGGTGGTACATGAAGGGTGGGCGTCATGCCGTAGAGGGTATGCCCGACCAGATTACAAGCGGAGGACGTGCCCGTCTCTTCGGAGCGGCAGAGAATGAACTTCCTGTGGAAGATCGTGTGATGACTCCTGAAGATGCTCTTCGTCCGCCGTTTGTCAGCTTTATGCACTGCAACAATGTCCGCATAGAGGGGGTAACCATCAAAAACTCTCCTTTCTGGGTGATTCATCCTATTTTTTGTCAGGATGTTGTCGTGCGTGGTGTGACAGTAAATAGTCATGGCCCCAACAATGATGGTTGCGACCCCGAGTCATGCAAGAATGTGCTGATAGAGGATTGCGTGTTTGATACAGGTGATGATTGCATTGCGATTAAGAGTGGACGTAACAACGATGGTCGTAAATGGAACATCCCCAGTGAGAATTTCGTAGTGCGCCGTTGCCAGATGAAGGACGGACACGGAGGTGTGGTTATTGGTAGTGAGATTTCTGGCGGTTTCCGTAATCTCTACGTAGAGGATTGTGAAATGGATAGCCCTAACTTGGACCGAATTGTCCGTATCAAGACCAATGCTTGCCGTGGTGGAATTATCGAGAATATTTTTGTACGCAATGTCAAGGTGAACGAGTGCAACGAGGCTATTATGCGCATCAATCTGCTCTACGAACCGGGCGAGGCTTGCAATGCGGCATTCCCGCCCACTGTGCGTAACATTCATTTGACAGGTATCACTTCGCAGAAGAGCAAGTATGGTATCATTATTGATGGTTTTGAGGACAAGACCAATGTCCATGACATTTATGTAAGCAATTGCGAGTTCAACAACGTAAGCAAGGCCGCTACCCGCATCAACGGTTTGACAGAGAAGGTGAAGTTCGACAACCTGAAGATAAATGGCGAGTTGGTGCAATACAATGGAATATAATTAGAAAAGAGAAAATATGAAGATGAAAAAAATGTTTTTGTCTCTGGCGGTGATACTATTGTCTTTTGCCGCACAGGCTTCCGCAGAAGGGAGAACGATTGAGAGTTTTAATTTTGGTTGGCGTTTCATCCTGGCCGATGTGCCTGGTGCAGAGCAACCACAGTTTGATGACAGCCAATGGCGTACGGTTGATGTTCCTCACGACTTTCAGATTGAGCAGCCGTGGGTAGCTCCCGATGCCAGCGAAAAAGCTGACAATAGCGATCCGGGTGCCAACATCCGCAGCCGTTTGAGTAGCCGCGGTTTCAAGGAAATGGGTATTGGCTGGTATCGCAAGACCTTTACTCCTGATGAGGCATGGAAAGGCAAACGTGTTGTGTTGGACTTTGAGGGTATCATGTATGTGGGTGATGTCTACTTGAATGGTCAGTTAATTGGTGGCACAGATTATGGTTACGTTGGTTTTGAGATAGATGTGACTAAACTATTGAAATATGGCCAATCTAATGTCCTTGCCGTGAAGGCTGATACGCGTGAACCTAATAATTCACGTTGGTATACAGGTGGTGGACTTTTCCGCGATGTGGATGTCGTTATTACGGATCCCAAGGTCTATTTGATGCGTCACCCTTTGTATATCACTACTCCAGAAGTTTCACAAGCCGAAGCCACAGTACGTATTCAGGCCGAAGTTGCTTGCTACAACCGCCACCCTGTTAAGGCCGAGGTTGTCATAACTGATGCTGAAGGCAATGAGGTAGTCCGTAAGATGCAGGAATTCAAGCGTCGTCAGAGCACTTACGAATATCTATTCGATGACATCAAGTTGCAGAACCCAAAATTGTGGGATTGCGAATCTCCCCACCTCTATACCGCTCAAGTGACCGTCTTTCATGAAGATGGCAAGGTGGCCGATCGTGTGACAGAGCAGTTTGGTGTACGCTCTGTAGAGTTATCTCCTGCTTACGGTATGAAAATCAACGGCAAGAAGGTGCTCCTCAAAGGTATAGCCAATCACCATTCTCTTGGCGCACTTGGTTCAGCAGCTTATCCGCGTGCCATCGAGAAGCGTATCCAACTTCTCAAAGAGTTTGGTGTAAACCATATTCGTACTTCTCACAATCCTTATAGCGAGGATTTCATGGAGTTGTGCGACAAGTACGGTATTCTTGTTGTGGACGAACTTTATGACAAGTGGCTCGACCAGTATTGTGGCGGACGTGCCCCTTGGTCAGCTCTGTGGCAGAAGGATATTCCCGAATGGATCAAGCGCGACCGCAACCATCCCTCTGTTGTATTCTGGAGCTTGGGTAACGAGTTGCAGAACTATTGGGCTTTGCCTTATGCTGACTGGGGTGTGACTCCCTATCGTATGCAGCGCGAACTGTTGAAGCGTTACGACAATACACGCCTTGTGACCGTAGCTATGCACCCGCGTGGTCGTCACATGGATACCGATTCGTTGCCTGCTCCGCTTGTACACGAAACCGACATTGCTTCCTATAACTACCGTTATATGTACTTCCCTGGCGATAGCAAGAACTTCCCCAACATGATGTTCTATCAGAGCGAGGCCAACACCAGCAACATGGGACCCAACTTCTTTGAGATGGACCTCGACAAGGTTATCGGTTTGGCCTACTGGGGGCAGATTGACTACTTGGGCGAGAGTGGTGGATGGCCTGCCAAGGGATGGGCACAAGGTGTATTCGACCTTTCACTCCAACCGAAGCCTATTGCCTATTTCCTCAAGAGTATGTTCAGCGACGAGCCGTTGGTGCACATCGGTATCGTCGAGAGCGAGGAAGACCGTATGTGGAACGGTGTGCAGACAGGTGTGGCACGCATGAATGACCATTGGAACCACAATACGGACGAAGTGCTTTCGCTCTTCACTTATACCAATGCTGATGAGGTGGAGTTGGTGATGAATGGCAAGAGTCTTGGAAAGAAGCAGAACAAGGAAGGTCGCGACCGTAACCGTATCCGATGGAATGGTGTGACCTATGCTCCCGGTTATCTCGAAGCTATAGCCTACAAGGATGGTAAGGTTGTTGCCCGTCACCGCATTGAGACTACGGGAAAGGTTAAGAAACTCATCGTTGAGCCCGACAACAGCAATTGGCAGGCCGATGGCATGGACCTCCAGCATTTGCGCATCTATGCCGTGGATAGCAAGGGCCGTCGTGTTCCTACGGCAGATAGCCAGCTCCGTTTCCGTGTTGAGGGCGATGCCCGTGTTGTGGCAGTTGACAACGGTAACATCGTTTCAGACGAACTTCATGCCGTCAGCGAGCGTAAGCTCTACCACGGTTCTGCCCTTGTCATCCTCCGTGCCGGACAGAATCCCGGTGACATTACGCTCATCACAGAGAGTGACGACTTCAAGACTGTGAAGACTAAGTTGCAGACGAAGTAATTCTATTCCTTATTTAACTTTTGTGTAGATAAAGAAATTACAGGGAGATATCGCTTTGCTCTTAGGGAGATAAAGGCCAATAGTACAGCAAAACATTCGGCCTTTATCTCCTTCTATCTCCCTAAATTCTACTTGCAAAAGTTGAATAAGAACTAAATGTACATCCGTGTAATCCGTGCCAAAATAAAAACATCATGAAGAAATTCGTATTTGCTGTAATGGTAACTCTTCTTTTCTTTGCTTGTGACAACGATGACGAACGCATCGTCAGCAACGAAAAAATCCCTACAGACAAGGAAGATACCGCACTGTTCACTTCCTTCCAAATCAATTACAACTTTTCCGTAAGTGAGGATTTCAGAGAGTTTTATCACTTCCTTATCGGTTACATGGACATAGCTGGTCAACAGCACACTGACACACTGAAGGGCAATGGATGGCATTACACCACGGTTTCCATTCCGATGGATGAAGCCCCCGACAAGTTCGTGTGTGTTGTGTATGCTGAACGCAAGCAGGCTGATGTGCCCGAACTGACAAAGTATGCCTATATGCTCAACTACGAACAGAATATTTCGGTGACTCTTTCCAATTCCGATGGAAGTAAAATCCGTACGTTTGATGGCGGACCGATGAACTCGTGGTCGTGGCAAGCATCTCCAGCAGCCTTAAGGGAGATGCTTGTGAAGACTTCTAATCAGACTTTAGTGGATTTCGTGCTTGAGAAATCTGCATTCCTCAATTTGGAATAATCTTATTCCTGCTCTATTATCTGTTGTATTTCCTCTAAGGTCAGATACCCTTTTCACGTGTATTGCGTATTTCCCGCCATTATATCAAAAAAACTTGCAGAAATAGTCTGCCTTATGGAATAATTTAGTAATTTTGCCCACGGTGAGCAAAGCGATTGTTGTTCGTGATGCTTTTGTTTGAGCACTACAAGACATTGCTATTTTATTAATCGCCAAAGATATAGACGACTATATTTCGTCGAATTACATTAAACGAAGACTTTATTATGGACTCATTTATGATTTCCGGAATCCAACAGATAGGTGTTGGAACCATAGATTTCAGAAAGTCATGGAATTGGTACATTGAGATGTTCGGCATCGATGTGAGGATTCTGGAAGATGACACCGTGGCTGAAAGAATGTTGCCATATACTGGCGGAAAATCATGGAAACGCCACGCTTGTATAGCGATGAATCTGCAAGGGGGGGGAGGCTTTGAGATTTGGCAATATTCAAACCGTAAGCCGACACCTTGTCCGTTCACAATCGCAGTCGGTGATTTGGGTATATTCGCTGCAAAACTCAATTGTAGAGATGTGGCTGCATTCCACAAGGAGTTAACCTCGAAATGGAACGATTGCACAAAGGTGGAGATGCTTCCTGACGGAACACCTTGTTTTTATGTAAAAGACTTGTTTGGAAATGTCTTCCAGATAGTAGAGAATAAGAGTGTCTTTATTGAGCAGCACAAATTGACAGGCGGTATGGCTGGTGCTGTTATTGGTGTTACCGATATGGAGTCGTCCATAAAGTTCTATAAGGAGGTGCTTGGGTATACCATCTTGAAGAGCGATACAACGGGACCATTCAGTAAGTACAGCTTTATGCCGGAAACCGACAAGCGTTGCAGGCGCGTAATTCTTGCTGCACCTGATCGAAAGGGTGCATTTGCTCACCTATTCGGATATTCTTCAATCGAACTTGTCCAAGCATTGGAACGTACTCCCCGTAAGATTTACGAAGACCGCTATTGGGGCGACCCTGGATTTATTCAGGTATGTTTCGATGTCGTCGGAATGGACCAAATCAAGGAGTTCTGTGCAAGCAAAGGACATCCTTTCACGGTGGATAGCTGCCCGAATGGAGAAGTGTTCGATATGGGTGATGCATCAGGTCGTTTTGCTTATATTGAAGACCCGGATGGCTCTCTGATTGAATTGGTCGAGACTGGCAAGGTCCCTATTGTTAAGAAACTGGGAATAGGCATTGATATGACCAAGCGAAATCCCGAGAAGCCTCTTCCGAAATTCCTTTTCAGACTGATGGGACTTGTTATGAAAGAGAAAATAAAGTAAAATCATCAAAGTAAATCATTATTTAATTATAGGAACTATGTTTGTAGATGTTTTTGACAGAATAAGAAAGTCAGCGGGAGGCCCGATTGGGCAATACCGTGAAAAGGCAGAAGGATATTTCGCATTTCCACGCCTTGAAGGAGAGTTAGGACCAAATATGCGTTTCAATGGTCAGGATGTGTTGTGTTGGAGTCTTAATAACTACCTCGGCCTTGCCAATCATCCTGAGATTCGTAAGGTTGATGCAGAAGCCGCAGCCAAATGGGGTCTTGCGTATCCCATGGGAAGCCGCATGATGACAGGGCAAACGCACCTTCATGAGGAACTTGAGCGTCGTCTTGCTGCATTTGAGAAGAAAGAGGCTGCATTTGAGTTCAATTTCGGATATCAGGGTATCATTTCTACAATCGACGCCCTTGTATGCCGCCATGACGTAATCGTGTATGATGCCGAAGACCACGCTTGTCTTCTTGACGGTATTCGTTTGCACATCGGAAGCAAATACAAATTCCGCCATAATGACATCAACGACTGCGAGAGAGTTTTGGCAAAGGCTTGTGAAGAGGCTGAATCTCGTGGTGGTGGTGTGCTTCTTATTACCGAGGGAGTATTCGGTATGACCGGCGCACTTGGAATCCTTGATCAAATCGCAGCACTCAAGAAGAAGTACAAGTTCCGTATTATGATTGATGACGCTCACGGTTTTGGCGTTATGGGTGAGCACGGACGCGGTACATCGGAACATTTTGGTGTAATGGACGAAATCGACATCTACATCGGAGCGTACGCAAAGTCTATGGCTATTATCGGAGGCTTTGTTGCCGCAGATAAAGACATTATCGACTATTTGAAATATAATATGCGTTCGCAGATTTACGCAAAATCTCTTCCCATGCCTATTGTAGAGGGATGTCTCAAGAGACTTGAGATTATTGACAGTCCTGAAGGCGACGCTCTTCGTGCCCAGTTATGGAAGGTGACAAGACACCTGCAGGAGGGATTCCGCGAACTTGGTTTCGATATCGGTCCTGCAGAGGCTTGTGTTACACCTGTTCATGTAAAGGCTGGCGTTAATCAGGCAACAAACATTGCCGTAGCCCTTCGTGAAGAGTATCACATCTTCTGTTCTGTAGTTATTTACCCCGTAATTCCTGCAGGAATGGTTATTTTCCGTATTATCCCTACGGCAGCTCATAGTATGGAAGATGTGGAGAGGACACTCGCTGCATTCAAGGACATCAAGGAACGTCTTGAACGCGGAGAGTTTGACAAGGAAATTCCTAATATGGCTCTTTATAAATAAACCATGTTGTCAATCTGGATTACAGGTGCATCCTCTGGAATCGGAGAGGCATGTGCATACAGATATGCGTCGGAAGGGGCGAGACTTGTTCTCACCTCTTCTTCTGCAGAACGTCTTGATGTCGTAGCCAAAAAGTGTCTTGAACTCGGTGCATATGATGTCTCTGTGATTCCATACGACTTGACCTGCCTTGATGGCATTGACACTCTTGTTGACAATGCGTGGGAAACAACAGATGGCATAGACATCGTCATGCTCAATGCCGGCATCAGTCAGAGGACAAATGTCGAGGATACATCAATGGACATGGTGCGGAAGATAATGGAAATTAACTATTTTGCACCTGTGTCCATAGCGAAGAGGCTATTACCCAAAATGATTGCGAGAGGGGGCGGCAAGATAGCCGTCACAACCTCAATTGCCGGAAGGTTTGGCTTCCCGTTGCGCTGTGGCTACAGTTCTTCAAAATTCGCATTGTACGGATTCTTTGAGACACTTCAGGCAGAGTATTATGATGCCGGCATAAGGGTTACTGTCGTATGTCCGGGCCGAGTGTGCACGAACATATCCAAGTATGCTCTTGACAAGGGAGGAAAACCTCACGGAGTGATGGATTCCGGTCAGGCAAGCGGAATGTCTGCTGAATCAGCGGCACGTATCATTACCAAGGCGATAGCAAAAGGGAAGAGGGAAGTGCTTGTGGGTAAAAAAGAATTGCTTATGGTCTATATAAAGCGTTTCTTCCCTGGGTTATGCGCTCGTCTTGCCCGTAAGATAAAACCGATGTAGCATTATGGGAAAGTTGTACGAACTTTTAAAAGAGGATTATAGAGTCAGAGAGGGACTGAAGACTTGTATCAACTGCGGTACTTGCACTGCTATATGTCCTGCGGCAGAATTCTACAGGTATGACCCTCGTAGAATTGTCGATACGGTTCAACGAGGAGACGACGAGGAAATCGAGAAACTTCTCAAGAGCGATACTATCTGGTATTGCGGAGAGTGCCTTTCTTGTCTGACAAGATGTCCTCGTAGAAATGGCCCTGGGCTTGTTATAATGGCTCTGCGCAATCTGTCTGCAAAACTCGGCTATTTTGTGGAGTCTGAAAAAGGACGGCAACTATACCCTCTCACCAAGATAATGACTGGCAATATCCTTCAATACGGTTATTGCATACATCCCGACACTTTCCGTTGGGATGACCATGTAGAGTCTGGGCCTGTGTGGAAATGGCACACCGAGCATCTTGAAGACAGTTATGCAAGGCAAGGTGCGAACTTTAACGGTACAGGTCCGGGTATCCTCCGGAAGATTCCGCAAGAATCGCTTGACGATTTGAAGAGCATTTTTGATGTTACAGGAGCAACCGAAAGGATTGAGACTGTAGAACGATACTCTAAGGCAAAAGCTGACGAAATGGGAATGACGATGGACGAATATTTTCGTCATACATTCGAGCATTGTTCAGACGGACATTTCAACAACGATTGATTATGATCTACCAGGGAAAACAGAAGATATGGAGTGATTATCAAAAGGAGATTCCTGCTGATAATTGGTATTATGTCCGTAGTTGTATACGTCAAAACTTCTTTCCGGCATCCGAGAAAATGTTTCTGGAGATTTGCCGCGACGTTTTAGGTAAAGACATCTACGAAAACGAGCATCACACCACTTGTGGAGGTATTGCTTATCACTGCGACACTATTCCGCAAGAGACTGCGATGACAATCGTTGCACGACAATTTGCACTTATGACTGAAGCCGGATATGAAAACTATGTCGCATCCTGCATCACATCATTCGGTAACTATACTGAAGTTCTCGAAACCTGGAATGAGTTTCCTGAACTTGAAACCAAAATACGGGAGTTGTTGTGGAAAGCTTGTAGAAAAGAGTTCAAGAAGCCTAAACATTTGGCGCATTCAAGCGACTTGATTTTCAAGTTCCGTAATGAAATTGCCGAAAAAGCGAAATGCCGTCTTGTAAATAAAGATACAGGGGAACCTTTAAAGGTCGTTGAGCACATCGGATGCCACTATTCCAAGATGTTCCCCTCTAAAGGAGTAGGAGGTGCAGAATATCCGTATGTACTTACGGGTATGGTTGAGTCTTGGGGAGGAAATGTTATTGACTATCCAGAGAGAAGGCATTGTTGTGGATACGGATTCCGTCAGTATCATATCAAGGCAAATCGGGGTTATTCCATTTCAAATACACACAAGAAATTCGAGTCGATGGCGCCATATACGCCGGATATGATAATAACCAACTGTCCGGGATGTCCATACTTCCTTGACAGATGGCAATATGTAATTGCTGAGATGGAAGGTAAGACTTACGGACAGAATGGATTTGGAATACCCGTATTTACCTATGAGGAGGTTGCCGGTTTGGTGTTGGGATATAATCCGTGGGATTTGGGACTTCAGTTACATCAGGTTGCAGTCGAACCGCTTTTAGACAAGATAGGAATAGAATACGACCCAGCAGAGAAGTATAAAGGACTTAATAAGAAGGATATATTGCGTCCAGAACTACCAAAAGTAATGAAATGCTTCTAAAATTATCGGAAAATGAAGGAGATAATTGTAATCATAGGGGGTGGAATTGCTGGAATGGAAACAGCTGCCCAATTACTCAAACTTGGATATACGCCTATCATAATCGAGAAAAGTGATAGACTTGGCGGTCATGTGGCACGTTGGAACAGACTTTTTCCCGATCTCACTTCTGCAAATGAACTTGTTGGTCGATTGACAGAGGCTTGCAAAGATGCAAATATATTCCTCAATACCGAGGTTTCACGGATAAATCGTCTAAAGGATAATTACAACATAATACTCTCAAATGGTGTAACAATCAGCACCAAGTATATCCTTATGGCTACGGGATTTGGATTATTCGATGCGTCCAGAAAGGAAGAATACGGATACGGAATCTATAATCATGTTGTCACCAATTCAGATCTTGAAATGTGGTTTAATGGTAATGGAGATGAACGGATTGATAGTTCTGCTATGAACGCTGTCGGATTTGTCCACTGTGTAGGTTCGCGTGATGAAAAGGCCGGTAATGGCCAGTGCTCAAAAGTATGTTGTATTACCGCTATCAAGCAGGCAATCGAACTTAAGGAGATGTATCCTAATGCTCAGATATACTGCTTCTATATGGATTTGCGGCTGTTTGGAAAGAAGTTTGAGGATTTCTATACCAAGGCTCAGCGCGACCACGGCATCCATTTTATCAGAGGAAGAGTTTCCGAGGTGAGTGAAAACATTGATGGCAAGGTTATCGTCAAGGCGGAGGATACACTTGCCGGTAAGCCTATAAAGGTGACTTTGGACCTTCTTGTACTTATGGCGGGAATGCTCTGCAACCCTGATAGTGCAAAAATGGCATCTATGATTTCACTTCCAGCTGATTCAGACAACTTCCTCAAGAGCAAAGACAATATAAAACATATTACCTCTTCTCCGAAGAAGGGTATTTATTATGCCGGTGCTTGTACAGGTCCCAAAACTGTGCCTGAAACACTTGCTGAGGCTCGTTCTGTAGCCCTTGAGATGCACCTTCAGATTAAAGGAATTTAGATATGGACGGATTCGGTTTCAGACTTTCTCCCAGTTCTGCTATCAATCTGGATACGGTGGATAGAAAATTGTTCGATGAGCTTTGTCGTATCGAACCCGATGCGTTGCGCTGTATGGCCTGTGGCTCATGCAGTGCCACTTGTACGGCATCAAGTCTCAGCGGAATGAGTGTAAGGAAAGTCATACTCAATCTACAGAGGGGCAAGATTGAACAATCCGTAGAAATGATTTCAGGTTGTATGCTTTGTGGAAAGTGCACAATGGTCTGTCCAAGAGGGATAAATACAAGACGTGTGATATTGACAATCTGTCGGTTGTATAAAAAAGAGGAGGGTAAGAAATGAGAGATTTGTATCCTTCTGGTTTTAATTACTTTATCATTCCATTTGTGGTTGGAATGATATTTGTCCTGTGTTGTTGTGTAATTGGAGCGATAAGGGTCATTTTTGAACTTACGCCTCAAGACAGAAAGGTGTTAGTCCTGTCATTATTCAATCCTAAAATAATGGCAAAGAATATCAAGGATTGGTTCTGCGACTGCCTTTTTCATGTAAAGTTATGGAAACGCAATAAATTGCTTGGATATATGCATTCAAGCATCGCTTTCGGTTGGTTTATGCTTATTGTCATAGGACATATAGAGGTATTCCTGTACACCCCCGAGAGGATTCACCGCATTTGGTATCCTATTTTCTTCCGGTATTTTGTTGCAGTGTCCGATAGCACGATGAAAGGTTCGTTCTTTTTCTTTCTTATGGACTTTTTCCTGCTTGTCGTACTCAGCGGAATCATACTTGCCTTCATCAAGAGAATACACTCCCGCATCTTCGGAATGCGGAGGACAACAAGAAGTAGTCTTACAGACCTTGTGGGTTTGTATGCCTTATGGTGTATATTCCCGTTGAGACTTCTTGCAGAGGGCTTCACCGCGGATATCAGTGGAGGGGCGTTTCTTACAAAATCCTTGAACAATCTGCTGCATCTGTTTTACAGTGAACCCACGAATGCGCTTCCTGTTTGGTGGGCATATTCTATTGCATTGGGTGTTTTTATGTGTATTCTTCCATTCAGTCGATATATGCACATTCCTGCGGAGATCCTGCTGATTCCAATGCGTAATGCAGGCATTCCCATAAGACACGCACGTAAAGGCATTACGCGGTTGGCGGTTCATTCCTGCCCTGGATGTGGCGTATGCATTGATGCTTGCCCAATGAGTGTGATACCTGTGAATGTTAAGAATACCACTGTTTATCTGAATCGTCAAATAAAGCGGAACAGCCAGAAACGCATTGAAAGAATCAGCGATAAATGTCTCCTCTGTGGTAAATGTTCTGCGGTATGTCCTGTAGGGGTTGAGGGCGACAAAATCAGGATTGTACAACGTTCTGCAAGGAAATATGGAATATCTCCTGACTATTCAATGATTGACGAAAGGGAATTTGTCAAGCAGGAAGGTCGACGTGTATTATATTTTGCAGGATGTATGACACATCTGACTCCCTCAATCAAGAAATCGTTGTTGTCTATTCTCAACAAAGTAGGAGAAGATTTTTCAATTATGGATGAAGAGGGAGGAATATGTTGTGGAAGACCTATGATGATGGCAGGCAGGAAAGATGCCGCACAACAGATGATGGAAAAGAATACCAATATCATTGCGTCGTCCGGTGCTTCAGTACTCCTTTTGAGCTGTCCGATATGTTATCGTATCTTTAAGAATGATTATAAACTTGAAGGTATTGAAATTCTGCATCATACAGAATACATCAACCGGCTGATTTCGGAACATAAGTTGAATGTTTCAAGTACCGGATTGAAATATGCATACCACGACCCTTGTGAACTTGGTCGTGGTTGCGGAATATATGATGAGCCACGCAATGTCGTGGCAGCGGTGGGCGACCTTGTGGAAGGGAAAAAGCATCATAAGGAGAGTATCTGTTGTGGCGGCAGTCTTGGCAGTTTGAGCCTTGGCGACCAACATAGGAAAAAACTTGCCGAGAGCGCTCTTGGCAACCTCATTATGGAATCTCCTGATGCGATAGTGACAGCCTGCCCGCTATGTAAGAGTACATTCAATAGATACGCAACTGTTCCTGTACTTGACATTGCAGAGATTGCGGCACAGGCATCAGTAGAAACGGAAAATATAAAATCGTAGTACTATGGACTTTACCCCGACAAAGTATTCACTCGTCTGCTGTGCAGACGGACATGTGTTCGAAGAAACCGGATGGAGCCTCGTTGATCCCCAGTGCGAGCGCCCGAGCCTTATCAGGGCCAAATATGAAAACGGCCAGTATATTCCAAGAGAAGATTTGGACGGCTTTTACAGATATGCCAACTGGCTTCCTGTTAACAGGACCTTAAAGGGCTCAGGAATCCCCGTGACCTATAAAAGCGTTAAATTGGCTGCCGAACTCGGCTTGGAAAACCTCTATATTACATTCTCGGGTTGGTGGCCTGAAATAGGGGCAAAAATGGTCACTTGCTCGTTTAAGGAAACCGAGGCATATTCTGTCTGTGGAAGACTGTGTGAAGCGAATAAGAAAGTCCTTGTTGTTGCATCTGCCGGTAATACGGCAAGGGCTTTCGCCAAAGTGTGTTCAGAAAACAACATTCCTTTGCTGGTATCAATCCCTGAAGATAATATCAGCGCATTATGGTTTAATGAACCACTGAATGATTGCGTCAAGATAATTGCATCCCCTAAAGGCTCCGACTATTATGACGCAATCGCCCTTGCAGACAAGGTCTGTACGGATTCTGCATTTATGACCGAGGGGGGCGCAAAGAATATTGCCCGACGTGACGGGATGGGAACAACGCTTCTCTCTGCAGTCGAAGTTATAGGAAGAATCCCTGATGCATATTTCCAGGCTATCGGTAGCGGCACGGGTACTATTGCCGTATGGGAAAATAATCTCAGACTTATCGAAGACGGCAGATGGGGGCAACATAAGATGCGTTTATATCCTTCACAGAATGCACCGTTCACTGTGATGTTTGATTCTTGGAAACAACATTCACGCCAGTTGATTGAAATGGAGCCGGACAAAGCGCGTAGCGCAGCTGCCGAAATTGATGCGAAGGTACTCTCAAATAGAAAACCTCCATACTCATTGGCGGGTGGACTTTTCGATGCAATGCAGGATGCGGGGGGAGATATGTACAAGGTTTCAAACGATGAACTGAGATTCTGGAAGCAAAGATTTGCAGAACTTGAAGGCATTGACATTCACGATGCTCCGGCTGTTGCAGTTGCATCACTTGCAATGGCGGTCAAGGAAGGTGCTGTGCGAAATGATGAAACCATCATGTTGAACATTACAGGTGGAGGCGAGGAACTTGCAAAATCAAGGCAAGAGGTCTTTTATGCCCAACCTCATATCGTCCTTGATCCGGCTCTTCCTACCGAGGATATTCTTGATGCCGTAAATAAGCTGTTTTAATTCCTGTAAGGCCCTATTTCGTGCGCCATTTCCACTGTAATCCAAAAAATATATATAACTTTTTGGATTATAATCCGAAAATTATATATGATTTTTTGGATTAGACATATTTTTGCCTCCCTTCCTTAAATAATGAAGACTATCTGAAGCGGGGTATGTCAACCAACATACCTCGCTTCAGATAGTCTTTCAAATAGAATCCCCCTTTTTCTCCTTATTCCTGTTCTATCATCTGTTGTATTTCCTCTAAGGTCAGGTTTCCTTTCATTAGGATGAGGGTGAATTCATGGTCTTTTTCGGCATGTACAAGCACATATTCGTTGGGCTTGTCCTTGTGTGGTTTATGCAGGATGATGGTATGTGAGTCATCTTCCTTTACGCGCATCAGTTCTTCGTACCCGTCTTTAGTGGAAAATATTTCAGCCTCTTTTTTAAGGACTGCAATCACTTCGGGTTTTTCGCACGTGATGATGTGCAGACTTTCCAACTTGGGCAGAACACTTTGCAGGTCGATGTCATCGGATTGTATGCCCATGCCTGAAATCAATTTGAACATGGCTTTGGAAATGTGCACCGAAGTGACCCCTTCCATCTCTGTAATTTTGTCAAAGTCGAAAGTCTTTGCCTGTATGGCAGTAGGTAAGCTCAGCATGAGCAGGGTGATAAGGGCTATAATGGTTCGTTTCATAGTTTTTTTAGTTTATTTGATTTAACGCTTTGTTGATGTTCTCTTGTACTTTTTGGGTTGTCTGTTGGGCTATGTACATCTGCTCCATCCCTTTGTTTAATGTAGAGGATAGCAGCAGTAGCGCCCGTTCAGTCTCAATCAGTGCCATTTCAGGGGTAAGTTCAGCATGGGTATCCTTCACTTCGGTTGTTTGAATAAGTTTCATCCCTATGCTTCCCGCCAGTAACAGGCTGGCTGCTATTCCGGCAATCCACCATCGGCGATGCCTCCTTGTGGGATTCAGGGTAGGGGAGACCCTCTTCTCCGATTCAGCCCAGGCATCAATCTTTTGGCTTAATCGTTCTTTCAGTCCTGCTGGCACTGGAGGATTCGTATCGTGTGCCATGGCCAGTTGGCGGAAGAATTGTTGCTCTTGCATCCATTCCTTGGGTACCTCTTCTTCATGGACGAAGTAGTTCATCAGTTCTTTCTCTTCCTCCCGTGTAGTGGTTCCCTCGAAAAAGCGGTTCCGTAATTCGTTGATTCTATCCTTGTACATAGTTTATAATCTTTTCAAAGTTTTCGCGTACTTTCTTTCTGGCTCTGCTCAGCAACACCCGTATGTTGACAAGGCTGAAGCCTGTGGCATCCTTTATCTCCCCGTACGAGTATCCTTCAATGTCGTGAAGCATCATGACGGCACGTTGTCCCTCGGGTAATTGTCCGATGAGGTTTATCAGCTGGTTTGCTTCATCCTCTCTTTCAATGGCTGTTGCTGCATTGTCATCATCCGTCAGCGGGATTTCTTCCGGAGGGCGCTCTTCCTCGTCGAAGTGGCGTTTTCTGAAGGCATCCACACAGAGGTTTCTAAGAAGGCTCGTGCAGTAGGCCTCCACATGGGACACCTGCCTCAGCTTGTCGCGCCGTTCCCACAACTTCAAGTAGGCCTCTTGTACCATATCCTCCGCATCCATGGCATTGCCCATCATGCGGAAGGCCGTTCGATAAAGCAGGCCATGCAATGGCAGAAACCTTTGTTTGAATTCCTCGGTATTCATCAATCCTGGTTTAAGAGTTGGGAGATTTTCTCCAAATCGAATTTGCCTTTTATGCTCACCATTTTGTCGGGAGTCAGCACCAACACCTGTTTTACTTTCTCTCTCTTTATCTTGCCCCAGATGCATACAGTCCCGTCATCCTCCTTTACTTGCATCAGCATTTCCATACCGCGTGGTTTCAGATTACGTGTTTTTCGGGCATACTCACGTCTGATTTCAGGTGCACACTCTTCCAAGTCGAGCACTTTGATGGATTTGATGCTCTTTATCACCTCATCGTCTTCCTCGTCAATGGCAAAAGTCTTGATTACCCCCATCAATAGCGGGGCCAGGTTTTTGTATTCAGCTTCTGGTAGGTCTTTGAATTGGCGGAACAGACCGTTTACCGTCTGTGCCATACCTCCTTGCATAATCATCACGAGGGTGGCTATGATACAAATGATTCTTTTCATGTCCTTTCTCTACTAATAGGTTTCTACTCTGTTTTTGTAGGCGCTTACATACTGATAGACGTAAGTCGCACAGATTTGTTACAGTGTGATAGCACTTTTTATACAGATACAGTCTTTCTTCCCCAAAAATAGGTCTGTGTTCTGCGGCCTAATAACGGAATGCTTGCGTGCAAAGTTACGCCATTTTGAGCTTAAAACAGCTAAAAATCCATCCCTCTCCAAAAAAAGTGTATGAAAATCATACAATTTTAAGGCCCAAAAAACGATTTAACGGGTTTTAACACAAAAGTTCTTGCAAGTATCAATATCTTTGTTAGCGGAAAATCACCCCTCCCCTCGCTTAGGAAGAGATACCGCTTGCAGTGGAGGGGTAATACAACTGCTAAAACATAAAAGATGAAAGTAGAAACAATACCTCATAATACACACTTCAGTACTTCTTAAGAAATACTCCAGTACTTCTTAACAGATACTCCAGTACTTTTTAATAGATACCCCAGTACTTCTTAACAGGTACTGCAGTACCACTTAAGAGATACTACAGTGCCTGTAAGGTAAAATTAAAGGAGTACTGACAAATCTTGATTATCAGTTATTTATAACGGTAAAAATAGAGAAGAGAATAAATCATTAACAACAACAAACAATCCACTCCCCTCCCTTGTGGAGGGGTTGGGTCTTCTAATTAAACCATTATGATACTACATTACCTAAGCCTCGCATGGCAACAATTGGAAAAGTACCGCCTGCAATCATTGGTCAGCATCGTCAGTTTGGGCATCGGCTTTGCTTGCTTTGCACTGGCAAGCATGTGGATAAAGTATGAAACGACGTATGATGCGTTTCATAAGAATGCGGATAGGATACATATTCTCATGTTTTATCAAGAGGTGTATAGTGAAAATATCAAAGAAGAGAGTCTTGCCCAGTTTCCCGAGGTGGAACAGGTGAGTGTAGTTCAATTAGATAGGAGGGGTTATCGCACCAATGGAGGTTCTATTACATATCCGATAGAGTATAAGTTACATGATACATCTTTTCTGGATATATTTGATATCCAATTTCTCGAAGGGTCACAAAGTTTCCTACATGATACACGCGAAGTCGCGGTCAGCGAAGAGTTTGCCCACATGATGTGGGGCGAAGAATCGCCATTGGGAAAGGAATTGAAAGACGAAGAATTCGACAAGGATGCTCCTGGACGCATAGTGACGGCCGTGTTCAAGGGATGGGGCTCACACACCAGTTTCCCATTTCACGTCTTGAGTTGTATGCCCGATAGGTTTCACACTTTTCTTTCCACCCGTACATTCATGAAACTTTCGGAACACACTGATCTGGTTTCATTAAACGAGCGCATAGACACTACGAAATTATTCACCTATGATAACCATGGGAAGGAGCACGCAAGAATCGCATTCTCGCGCGACGATTATAACATTGTACCCATTACAGAAGCCCGCCATGCGACGGCGAGTTACAAGAATAATGCACATATCCGTGTAAACCATGTCTATCTATTTGCCATAGCTGGCGGAATGCTCATCCTATGTGCCATGCTTAAC
>JAFWYQ010000029.1 GCA_017517605.1 Bacteroidaceae bacterium | reverse complement strand
GCCCTTTATTGATACGCTTTGAGCGTTAAGAAACAATAAAAATGTTAAATCTTCACCTTTTAGAATGCACCGTTAAAGGTTATGACCATATTTCTGACTTATTATTCGCAAAATATTGAGTAATAACTGGTTGTAAATACTTATCTTGAAATATGACGTAACTTCAACGGAAAATCAAACTACTATCATCAATTTTGTTTCAAATGTAGAAACTATGATGATTGATGGGGAAGAGGTCACACCTGTTACTAAATATACATTCAGCGAAACAGGAGAACATGAGGTGAAAATCAAATTAACAGATGGATGTATATTGGACAATGGATTTAATGGTTGTAGAAATCTGACAAGTATAATCATCCCGGACAATGTAACAAGCATCGGTAATTATGCTTTTTCTGATTGTAGTGTGTTGGCTGATGTAACTATTCCAGAATCAGTCACAAGTATGGGCATTTATACTTTCCTGTCTGAATCTTGCGGAGGTGGTGGCGGTTCCGTTCCTGAGTCTGGCTGGGGCAAAAAGGATGACGAGGACGAACGCACCTTTGCTCGCCGATGCCTATTGATGGCACATTCCATGTACAAACCAAAAACAGTTAAACGCGGTTTCCACCGTTAAAACAATCACACATATCTATGATTAGAAAAAGTAAGAACAATGAGAACAAGCCTGACTTCGATGTAATGTTCAACGAAGTTCAGGAGGAAATTCAGGAGAAGGATGCCGAACAAGACATCATCAGTCGTGTTCCTGAACTCAAACAATTGAGTAGTGACATTGACAAGGCAACAACTGCCGTCATCAATGCCAAGCTATCCTTGGAATCTTCAATCCGCCAAACCCAGCGTGAAGAAGAAGTGCTTGGTGCAGCCGTGAATACCATCAGCAAAAAGGTTGATTCCATAAATGAGCACATCGACCAAGTTATGGAAGATGCACCCACAAAGTTGAAGGTAACGGTGAATGTGTCTGATGATGACTGGGAGAAGATGCAAAAACTCCATAACCAATGGATGGAACAGGAGAAACAGATACTTGCCGACCAATACAAACAGCAGGAAGTTCTATGGCAGAAGCAGAGTCACAGACTTACTGACATTGTGAGGAACAACGAAGGTGTATGGCTGTCACAGCGTTTGTTCTACATCATCGGCTCCCTTTCCCTTCTGTCAATCATAACGATTGTGTTGGAGATTGCCTTCTATGTGTATTTCCATTGGATTCTTTAAAAAACTCTCTATACCCATCAAGATTTCGTAAGTTGGTTTAACTGTTGCAATATCAGTGAGGGCGCTTGAATGTTCGTGTTCTACAGATGTTATGAAGGATAATATCTCGTTGTAGTAGCCTTGCAAATAGATTTGGTTGTTAAGGAGTGTGGGAGTAAAGTTGTTACGTGCATATAGGTATTCGACAGTTTTATTCTCTGATTGAATCTTCTCGTATGGGACGCCAAAGATGGTTGAAGGTTTTGGCTCGAAAGTCAGCTGCTCCATCTGCGAGAGGCAGTAGATGCCTTTTGATGTGCAGACTTTCAGGGATTCTTCGGCAGATGTCCAGGTATAGGAGGTAGATAGTTCGAGGGTGCCGATGATGTGGGGATGCCGGAGCATGAGGATATAGGACGCAGGGGCGACTTGCTGACAGGCTATGATATCGGGGGTACCAAAGAGGAAACAAACGAGGTCGAGGGGATGGATGTAAAGGTCGAGCAGGGCATTGCCCTCTGGATATGCCCCCGTTAAGTAATGAAGATCATAACTGTTAAGATGCTCCTTTCGCAGACGCTTTTGAAGGATCTGCACGGCAGGGGCATAGCGTTTCTGCAATCCAACCATTGCTATGGGGGAGCCATAAAGTCGCTGCTTGTCTATGAGGGCATCAAGTTCCTGTAGTGTCTGACAGGGTGGTTTCTCCATGAACAATGACTTACCGCTTTGGAGGACGCGCGATGCGATGGAGAAATGGGCGACAGGAGAGGTAGAGACCAAAACACCTTTGACGGCATCATCGGCAAGGATGTCATCAAGCGAGGTCGTGGCTTTCACTTGTGGAAATTTCCGTTCTATCAGCAGGGCTTTCCTATCCGACGTGACGCAGATGTATTTCAGCGGTACGCCAAGGTAGTGGAGCACGGGATAAAGATTGGTGAGTGAGTGTTGGCCCATGCCGACGAAGGCATAAGAGTATTGGTACGTTTGGGCAAGGAAACGCTCTGTGCGGAGGCGTTTGTAGCGGTCTATCAATTGTTGTATCATAGATTCTTGAAGTATTGGTGATAAGTTGTGCGTGGATTTTCCGCCCACTGGTATGGCCCGTAGAACTGCTCGATGAGCCGCTTGGGTAGGAGCCGCTCAAAGTTGCGTAGCAATATGATATCGTATTTGCGGTGGAAGTTAACCCAACAGCCGTTGCAGTTCTTGGAATAATGGCACTGCGTCTGGCAGGATGTCACGCCGTTGAAAATCTCGTCGAGAGTTTGGCTATGGATATTGCCAAGAGTGACGTCAAGATTTTGACAGAGCGGCACGTCACCGTTGCTATGGATGACAAGACTGCTCATAATGCTTTGGCAGCGTAAACGTAAATGCCCGTTGCGCCACTGGTTGTAGAGTGCTACAAAGTCAAAGTTCTCTTTCGTATCGTGGATGCTCTTGGGAATCTGACCGATAAAGTCCGAAGCAGTCAGCAATTCGCTCGTCGTGTCGAAGAAGGCCATCGTTCCATAGATGCCGATGCGCATGTCCACACAGTATTGTTTGGCAATGTCAATGGCGAAGGCCATATCATCGAAGTTGTTCCAGGGCGACAGACAGAACATCAGCGACAGAGGCACCTCGTCCTTCAGTGCCTCCACTACCTGAATCACACGGTCATAGCCGTCACGCCCTCGCATATGCTGGTAAGTCTCGCGACCACCGTCGAGAGAGACGTACAGGTGCCGGGGCTGATAGAGACGGACGGCATCTATGACACGACGGGGCGCGAGACAATTAGACAGTAGCGTGTAGTTTGGATGATGCTTGCGGAACCACGCCATGATTTCCGCAGCCTGTGGGTGCAGGATAAACTCGCCACCCTCCAGTCCTACGGTTGTTCGTTTTGTGATGCATTTGCTTTGCATGATTCGTCGGATGTCATCGAGCGATAGATGTTCCACCTTCTTCTGCCAGATATTGCAATGTTTGCAGCGCGACTGACACGCGGTCGTTGAATAAATCATCAGTTGCGACAGCCGCTTGTGGCGCGGACGCATGATGTTGTTCAGATAGAGGTAGCCATTGTAGGCATAATCATAAATCGTGTACATAAAAATTCGTTGCAGTTTCTACTTATAAAGTCTGAAACTGCAACGAATGACTGCACGGAGAGCGTGATTATTTCTTCAACTTTCCCTTGCTTTCAAGATATTTCGTGAATGTCTCCCACTGGTTCGCCCGTTTTGCACGATTGGTCTTCACCTGCTCGTCGTTGAGGAACTGCGGCGTATTGGGATAGCAGTCATAGAGATAGTAGCGATTGCTATCGATGACTTCGCCGTCCTCAATCTTGCCACAGCAGAGTACCAGATCATTGAATACCTGGCTACAGATGAGACCGACAAAGGTACTGCCAGAAAAGAGTTTCTGGTCGCCCAGACGGAATTCTACGCCAGAAAGCAGGCGCAGCTTCTCGTATAGAGGCTCCTCCATGGCGTGAAAGCGCAGTTCACGGGTATTCACATCGAACCATTCAATGTCATCTTCTGTAAATACTTCGTAAGCATCACCTTCTGACAATCCTGTAGGCAACGTGCAATAGCCACGAGCAAAAAGCCTGGTCTCTTCTTGCAAACTGTCTTCAGTCCTCATACTGACTCCATCGTCATCGCTGCTGCAGGCTGCCAGCGGCATTACAAAACTGGCAATGGTTATCGCCATCGTCCAGATACTGTTCTTGATGTTTTTCTTCATAACTAAAAAGTTTTGTAATCTTCTACTTATATAGTCCGTCGAACTACGAAAAGACTGCACGCTTACCACGTAAATCTGATGCCCAACGGCAATGAGAATGTGAACGGATGCTCTGTGCGGTAGGTCTCGATGTCGCTGCCCGTCGGGATGTAGTATTGCAGACTTGGCTCGGCAAAGAGTCCAATGCTGGGCGTGAGGTTGTACTGCAAACCGATACCAGTGCCGACTGACCACTGCCACGGGACGCGAAGGGTGGTCTTGTCCGTGGCCTCCAATGCACCATGCAAGTAATAGTTCGTGTTGAACGGCGAATAGATAGGAATTTCCATCGTCACGCCGAGGCTGCCGTAGAGGCTCCACGCCTTGCCAGTGTACATATTGCAGATGCCCTTTACGGGGATGCCGAGGTAGTGAATGGTCTGCTGCTCTTTGATGGTATTGCCGTTTGAACCCATCTCAAACTCAGACTTCAGACGGCTGTAACTTAGTCCAGTTTCCAGACTAAAGCGATTACTCAGTTTATACTTCAATGCCAACGAGAAGCTGATTGGCATATAGTGGTGGCTCTTGCGCACAATCTTGTCATTACCTGGCTGATTGGCATTGTTCAAGGCTATGTTCATGATGACGCTGCGGGTGTGACTCCTGCCGTCGTCGGGATTGTCCGCCAAGAAGGCTGCATAGTCGCTCCAGTTCTCGAAGGTGACAGGCGATGGCGGCTGGCCGCTGATGACTAACGTTGGCATTTCCGTGAAGCTGTATGGACGGTTATAGTTCTGCTCGCCAAAGCCTCCGGTGTATGCGAGGTCCACCGACCACTTTCGCTGATGACTGGTGCCGATGGTTGGCTTGTCGGGGAACAGGTCGGCAATGTCGTAATGCGGTAACTCTACCTTGCGTATAGCCTTTGTCGTATCCGTCCCAATGGTATCAGTTACCATCTGCTCTTGGGCTATAAAATTATATAATGTATCAGACGTGACAGAATCCACTGTTTGGGCAATGACCGATTGCAGGGTGTCTAAGTCAATGACAGTGGTACGATGCACTGACAGATGAACAATCACGGGTTCCTGCGTCTGGTCAGTCGGAGATTCTTTCGACGATTCTTTGGATGCCTCTTTCTGTATCGCCACAACAGCCCACGGCTGGTGCTCACCGCCGTCTTCATCCTTGATAGCAGTATCTCCTTTTTTGAGCAGGAAGAACGTAATAGGAACAAGTAGCAACAGAAGTCCGGCAACCCAATACTGCTGCATCATCTTGCGCAGCATCTTCTTCGCCCGTGCCAGTTGCGACGATGACGAATGTGGCTCGATGCCCAGCATGGCGGCAATCTCCTTGTGCGACAAGCCCTCGAATACCGACAATCGAAATACCTGCCCATAACCCTCCGGCAGTCTGTCTATCATTCTCACCACCTCGCTTAACGGCACACCCCTTACGTCCCTTTCCTCGTCCTTGGCGGCAATTAATCCCACCTCGCTCGTCTCTTCAAGCGAAACCGTTGGCAATGCCTCCAAATGATCCTTGCATTTCGATGCCACGTTCCTTGTGATGGCCATCATCCATTGCTCGGCACGTCGCACATCGCGCAGCCTGTCGAACGAAGTGAAAATAATCACGAAAGCATCGTGCAACACATCCTCCACCGTCTGCTCGTCGCTGATATAGCGTCGGCACACGTCCCTCATCCGCTGGGCGTATGCCTTGTACAGTTCTCCGAGGGCATCCGCATCCCCCTGCTTGCACCGTTCTATCAGCCGTGTTATCTCCATTGTCAGCATAACATCTCTATTTATAGAGTCCTACAATGGAGAAAAAGACTGCACGGGAAGAACAATTTTTTTTACCGAGCACGAATAATACTACAATAATCTATACAGGTGGAATGGTAGAATCTTATTGATGATGGCGAGAAAATGCCATCGTTTGGTGACGTATGCTTTGTTTTTTTCTTGCGAATAGCGGAAATAATTTGGTTGGCAACTTTATTGACTGGCATCACCCAGAACAGACCGTCACCTTTAGCCATTGCTGTATCAACGAGACCAGGACGAATGTCAGTAACTGTTATGTGCCCACCGCTCTTGAAAGCTTTTTTGCGCAAAGCTTCCATGTAGTTGATTTGATAGGCTTTGGTTGCACTATAAGCAGGAGCCATTGGCTCACCTCGTAGCCCTCCTATTGATGTGATTGCTACGAGGTGGCCATATCCCTGCTTTTCAAATATATGGTAAAGCGAATCTATGACAAATGTCCATCCCTTTACGTTCGTTTCTATCGTTGGGTGTTCCAATGCATAGACAAGTGAAGGATTGAGGTCGCCAATCCCAGAGCAAACTATGGCAATGTCAATATTCCCTAGTTTCTTGCAAAGAGTGTGAATGGCCAGTTCTATTTCGTCCTGTTTGGTAATGTCTGCCGCAAAAGCGAAGGTGTTGTATCGATGCTGTATTTGCAGTTCATCAAGCAAATTCGTCCGTCGGCCAACAACTCCGACGTGGTTCCCTTCTGACACATATTTTTCAAAGAGTGCCTTTCCTATACCTGATGTGGCTCCAATGATGAGGATATTCATTTCGTTTTTTGATCACAAAGGTAATAAGAATGTATAAGCTAAACGTGTATTTCGAAATAAAATTGTCATTGGACATTCAAACTCTCAAAACGTTTTGAGAATTTACAGACTGAAAGATATCTCACGGCGAATATTACTGATTGTGGTAGGAGTTACTTTTAGATAAGAAGCAATATCTTTCAGACTGATGCATTGTACAATTTCTGGACAACGACTGAGTAAACGTTTATATCGTTCTCTAGTTGTCATACGATAGGAATCAAGATATTGTGTATATACTTGGGCAAAAAGGTGGTCAGATATGGCTTGTTTGAGGTTTCTCATATTGGCAGACTCCAGCAATGAACACAAATCTTTGCCTTGGATTTGGAATACTTTGCATGATGTCCCAGCCATAATAGTCACCTCGGATATCTTACCAGAAAGACAATTCGGGTAATCTGCAACGAACTCTCCCTCGAAGGCGAAGCCCGTACAATAATCCTTTCCCTCCTCGTCGTTATGCACCATGTATTTGAAGCATCCACGCTCCACATAGGCCACCCACTGTGCCGGCTTGCCCGCCTCCTCCAGCGTCTCGCCCCGCTCGAACGTCCGCCGTTCCCCATGCTCCATGCAGTACTCCCGCAGGAACTCCAAATCTAGTCCCTCCTTGTAGGAATTGAAGTGTTTGTTCGTTGTCATATTCGCCAGTTATCTGATTCGCGGATACAAAGGTAGTCATTTTTCAACACAAATCGTTTCTCTTTGTTATATCACAGTCTTGTTTTAGACTAAATTCGCTTAAATTACGCGCGTAGTGATTATTTTTATGCTTCCATTTCGAGAAAAAGTTGTATCTTTGCAAATCAAATTATTGCCACTTTTTAAGTGGAGTCAAAGTTTAATTATGGGAAAGCCATTCAAAGTAGAGTTGGAAAAGCTTGCGGGCACCATAAAGTGGGCTGAGCAGCAAGATGTGACGGCATTGCGCTCTTTCTTTTCATTAAATGCTGGTACCCCCTTGATTTGTATCGGAAGTGGTGGTTCATATAGTGCGGCAAGCTATGCAGCCATGCTCTATAAGCAGATGTGCGGGCTTGCAGTTCCTATGACACCTCTAGCTTTTGATACATATTCTGATACTGTAATACGTGATAGCAAATTATTATTCTTCAGTGCAGCGGGGCGAAATAAAGACTTCTTGATTGCGTTCCAACATGGTTTGGAAGTAGGAAGGGGTGATATGACTGGGATCTGCCTTCGTGAAAGCCCCAAGTGGGATGAGGTTATTGGCAAATATAGTACTGATTTTAAAAAACACACATTTCCAATTCCTACTGTAAAAGACGGTTTTCTGGCTACCAACTCTCTTGTAGCCTTCTTTGTGCTGATGTACCGTTGTTTCTTTGATGCAAAACCGTCAAAGTATATCCAGAAAGGAATAGGTTATAGTTATAATCATGAAATTGTTTTCTCGAAGATAGACAACTTCATTGTTCTTTATAGCAATTTAAGCGAGCCAGTGGCTGTTGATTTGGAATCCAAATTCTCAGAAGCTGCACTTGGTTCTGTCTTGATGGCAGACTACCGTAACTTTGGACATGGTAGGCATCAGTGGTTTGACAAAAAGGGGGCAAATTCTTGCATTGTGGCTTTGGTGAACGAGAATGACCGCCCGCTAGCAGATAAGACTTTAAGCAAGATGCCAGATGATGTCAATGTGGTTCGCATTGAAACAGAACTCAGTACGCCACTTGCTACCATTGACTTGTTGGTGAAGTCGTTTCAGTTGGTTGCTACCATTGGAAACATGAGAGGGATAGACCCCGGACGTCCGGGTGTCCCTGACTATGGAACCGAATTATATCATCTGAATTACGTTAAACTAATTAGTGATGATTGCATTAAACTACCAGCTAAAGAATTGGCAATATGTAGGAAACTAAGGCTTGGAAGCAAGGCTTTGATACCTGCAAAAGAATATGAAGAGTATTCAAATGCGTATGATGGGTTCATTTCAATGTTGAGGGAGAAAGAATTCGATCTTCTAGCTCTGGATTATGACGGAACCATTTGCAATGTGGATAGGAAATCAAGATATAATGAAAAGTTGGAGGATTCTATTGCCAAAAAGCTGAATAAGTTACTTTCAGATGGAATAAAGATTGCCATCATGACTGGACGGGGTGGTTCAGTTCATGAACTGTTGAGGAAGTCTATCCAGAAGGAATATTGGCAGAAAGTTTATTTGGGCTGCTATAATGGCGCAGTTATTGTTACTCTGTCTGATGACGCTACCGCCATTGAAGCAATTAAGGACGCTCCGTTGGATGAACAATTGGTGAAGCTGGAAAAAGAAATCAAGTGTTATTCTTTCGTGCCAACCTTCAGAAAATACAGCACCCAATTGTCATTTACTTGTATGGACAAAATGAAGGCATACGAAATATGCAATGAAATTATTCTTTCCAATAAACTGGATAAGCTTCATGTGTGGAGTTCAAGCCACTCTATGGATATTGTAGTCAGCACTAGGGCAAGCAAGTCGGCTGTAAAGGATATTTCCGAAGATGTGTTGGCGATAGGAGACCGCGGCGATTATGAGGGTAATGATTTTGAGATGCTTTCCATGCCTTATTCCCTGAGTGTTGATGGTGTGTCGCGCAACCCTAATAGTTGCTGGAATCTGGCGCCCAGGGACCTGAGAGGTTTGGATGTCGTAAAGTATTATCTGCGCAAGATAAAAAAGACAAATAAAGGTTTTAAAATCAAATTCTGAGCCTATGCGATTTAATCTGGCAAAACAGTTCCTTGCCCAGCTGATGAAATGGGACGATATTGAGGCTACGGAGCATTTGAAGGAGATAGATTTGATGTCAGACATCAAGTATGACTCCTATGACCAGTTTATTCCTGGCATAAAGTTTGTGGGGAACTTTTATCTTTGGCTGAGTCAGTTTGAAGATATCGATGACAGGAAACTTATGTATGAGTTTGTGAAGAAGTATATCATCTATATTAACTCAACCCAGATTTCACATCTCATTGATTTGCTTTATAGCACCAAGATTATACCTGCCATTAGACAGAAAGTGGTAAAGGATTTTAGGAATCATGGCTTGACTGTGAATAAATACAACAACAAGCGGCTTGACAACGCGGCAGAGTTTAAGTCACACAAACGAAAGACCCTGTTCATCGGTCTTAGTGATGGTTCGCATATTGATATTATCCGCAGAAACAGCTATTTGGATAATGACCAAGTGCTGACAAATTATTACCCTGATGACACAAAAATCAAAGAACTGGCTGAGGAACTTGAGAAAAGTAAAGATTTGGTAGAGGGTTCGGAAAAGAAATTCGAATCTATCGTATTGATTGATGATTTCACGGCCAGTGGCTCCTCGTTTATCCGGATAAGGGATGATGGAACCTTTGCAGGGAAGTTGCCCAAATTCTTTGAAGCTATTAACGGTAAAGAGGAATTCAAAAAACTTTTGGTTGACGGTTTTGACATTCATTTGTATTTCCTAATAGCGACCAAGAGTGCTTTGGATCATATTAATGCTATGTTGGAACAGTATAAGAAGCAGCACCCTGACTTGAATGTAACGTTGGAGTGTGTCCAAATGCTCTATGAAGATGCGAAATTTACCAGTCACACAGGAACGGAAGCGTTGGCAATCCAAAAAATCATCAGCCAGAAACGATATATCAATGAGCCTGCATTGACTAGGGCCTATAAGGAAAGTTATCCAGCAGGCAATACTGACTACTATCTCGGTTATAGGCAATGCGCCCTAACGATTGTTCTGAACCATAACACACCAAACAATTCCCTCCCCATCATCTGGCAACCCAAGAGAGAGGCGGGAGATAGACTATACCCTTTGTTCTACAGAATTACACGTCACTGATTATGCAGCAGTATGAGAATCCATTTAGCATGAGAGCTTCAGAGAAGATGACAGCGGATGATGTATTCGTCAGTCTCTTATCTGATGATTCGCTGTATCCTCTGAAGGAATACAGTGAAAGGGGCTCATTGTGGGGAAACTTAACCTACATATGCAGTGCTCCAGGTGGTGGAAAGACAACGATGATGCGTTGTTTCTCCCCGTCAGTTGTATTCAGGGTTCATAACAACAAGAAGGACAACGATAAGATGTTCAAAGCTCTGAAGAGTATGGGCGTGGTCACTTCCAATAGAATACTGAAATGCGGAGCATATCTGCTGACGAACAGGAGTTATGCAGATCTGGAAGATGAAGAGGTGTTCACCAAACCACAGGCCAGACGGCTGCTTTTTGCCTTGTTGAATGCCCGGTTTACATTGGTGGCTATTAAGGCTTTGCAGCAATTGAAGAATCTGGCATATGAACAGCTGGGACAAGTGGAATTCGATCCCTCGCTGGAACTGTCGAACAGGTTTGCCCCCAACCCGACACCCCATACAGCCAAGGAGCTGTTTGACTGGGCTGCAGGAATAGAACGACAAATAACGGACATCATAGAAACATATGAAAACACTGACGAGAAGCACGGTCACGATTCATTATTCATTTTGAATGAACTCCATGCGTCGGATTTTACTATATCGGGCAAAACTATTGTAGATGACTTTATTTTCCAACTGGACGATTGTCACAAGTTGTCTAGGACGCAGCTTGACTTTCTGCGGCAGGAACTGGTAGAGACGCGTATCAGCAATACCGTTTGGCTGGCCATGCGGTACGATAAGTTTACTTATGAGGAGTTGATGCCCAAGACAGACATGATAGGTCGTGACTATAACAGCATTCATTTGGGAACGGACAACAAGTTCGAGAAAATGCTGGGAAGTATAATGGAGAAGCGTTCCAATCTGTCCAGACATGACATCAAATTGAACAACTCATTGGAACAGTTGTCTATACTTTCTGACGATCAGTATCAGACAATCATTGATTACAGCAGGAAAGACCTTGCTACGAAATTTGGTCTTTATGATGAATTATTGAGCTATATAGATAAAAACTTTGATACGTCTAAGGACATGGCTGAACAGACCTTTGCCCTTATGTTGTTCGCACAACGAGAATTCAAAACGTCGTTCCCGATGTTCCCGCATGAACTAGCTTCTTATAATGAGCATATCAAGGCTGACCTTATAAAGATAAGCCGAGATATCATACCTGCAGTTTTCAATCATCCGATGTATTACGGAACGGACACATTGAAAGAATTGTCCCCGAATAATACAGAACAGTTTATCAGCTTCTGCAATGTGCTTTATGAACAATTGCTCACCCAGAAACTGTTGCATCCCCGTAAAGCCTTGCTGTTGTCTGCTGCTACACAGGATAGGCTCATCAAAGACGAGTGCAAGAAAAAATTGAAGCGGATGCTGACAGAGTACGGTAGAGGAGTATTTACTTTTATCAACAATCTGGGAGGGTTCTGTAAGAGCCAGACGTTGCAATTGGGTTGTTCATACGGTACAGTAAATGGTTTTGCCATCAAGGAAGTGGACACGCTCTTTGGCAAGACTACCAATATGATAGATGACACCCAACTTGAAAGCGTATTAAGAATATGTCTGGCCAATAATCTGCTGTTTACCAGAGAAACAAAGCAAGGCGAGAAGGATAAGGAGTGGACAGTGTTCTACCTGAACCGCTGGATTTGTGCCGCTTTCTCTTTGCCCTTAGGCTATGGCGGTTGGAGAAAAAGAACCATAAGGGAGTTGACTGACTGGATAAAAAAAGAAGAAAAATGGGAAGTTGGGATTCGTATGTGATGTTCGAGGGTGACGAACAAGTCACCCAATTTTGGAGTGATGCAGATCGTCCACATGGTAAAACCCTGCTCATCATAGGTGAGGGCTTTGACCCACGTATGAATAATGTTCTCAGGGCTTTTGTGGAAACAAAAACGGAGATTGACTGCAAAATCATCGTTTTTGGCGACTATACGAAATCTCCAAATGCGTCAATGATAGAGCGGAATATCGAAGCCAGAAAGACATTGCTTGAAAAAGGTGCGGTGCAGTCCTCAGTCTACCAATTGAAGATAGGGGCAAAAAAAGATTTGAACAGGGGCGTGAAGATAATGAACAAGGAGATAGAGAGTCTGACAAACGGTTATGATAACATTATCGTGGACATCAGTGCTTTGCCCAAGGTGTTGTACTTCAATCTGGTCAAATCTATCTACAAAAGTCAAAATAATAAAAACCTGTTTATTATGGTTTCTGAGAATGCAGAAATTGACAGACGCATTAAATACATCAATTTAGCAGATGATATAGAACCGATGGTGAAGTTTAATCCTGGTATCGGACTGGAGGCGGAACCTGACAGAATAAGGATTCAGATCTCATTGCTGGGAGAGAACGGAATGGAGAAATGGAACAAGATTTTGGGACATTTCAATCCGGATGAAGATTTCCCCGTCGTTCCTTATCCATCATTGGACCCTTTCAGAACAGATTCGATTATCAAGGAGTATAAAGAACTATTTAAACAAGAAGATGCCAAGGACAATATCATTTATGCTCACGAACGTAATCCCTTTGAATTGTATAGATTGCTGACGAGGTTTATCCTGTCGGAAGACGAAATTTTGGGAAAGGTGAAGCAGATGGCTTGTTATGGGATAGCTCTGTTATCTAGCAAACTCCTGTCGGTTGGTGCGCTTCTGACTGCGATGGAGAATGAGAATGAAGTTGCCATTTATAACGTTATCAGCCGTGATTATGTCATAGACAAAGACAATATAGATTTTGATGAACTGAACAAAAAGAGTACGACTTTTTTAATGTGGATAAAAGGTGATGCATATAATGACTGATCCCAAAAATAGAAAAGTTAAGAAACAATAAAAACAAGATTATTCTTTATTAATTTGCGAAGTTAGACAAAAAATGTCTATCTTTGCAAACGGAATATTAAATACAAGATAATGGCGAGCATTGCAAGTTGGATATATGATAAGCCACTCAGAGGCAATTATACCTTCACACACGATGAGGTGACGCAGGCATTCCCTGACATGAGTGCCGGCAGCATTGCACGGGCACTGACCAGAGAGGTGAGCAAGGGACGGATCATGTCGCCCCTGCGCGGCTTCTACGTCATTGTGCCAGATGAGTATGTGCTGCGCGGGGCTGTGCCGCAGTCGTTTTACTTGGATGACATGATGCACCATCTGGGACGCAAATACTATGTGGCTCTGTTGAGTGCGGCAAGTTATCACGGAGCTTCGCATCAGGTTCCGCTGCGGTTCAGCGTGATGATAGAGCCTCCCGCCATGCGTGACAAGAAGGGAGAGAAGTACCTTACGCATTTTTTCTGCAAAAGTCATATTCCTGAGACATACGTGGAGAGGCGGCAGACGCGGACGGGCTACATTAACGTGTCGTGTCCTGAACTGACGGCAGTGGATTTGCTGACGTATCAGGCAAAGACAGGGAGCGTTTCGCGTGCAGCCACTGTTCTGGCTGAACTGGCTGAGAAACTGGATTTCGAGCGCTTAGGGGCTGACTTCGTGAAGGAAGTGCCTGTAACCAGTCTGCAGCGTCTGGGCTATATTCTGGACGAGGTGCTGGAGGAAGGAGAAGCGGCAGAGTCGGTGTACAGTCTGTTGAAGTGTTCCGGTTTCGCACTCCAGTATGTACCTTTAAAGGCTGGAAAGAGTAGCGAGGGGTGCGAAAGAAACGCCAAATGGAGAATTATTGTGAACGAAACCATAGAGATTGACGAGTTATGATACCAGAGCGATATATTACGGAATGGAGCGAGCAGGCCCCGTGGGTGGTGAATAAATTTATCGAACAGGATTTGATAGTCTGCCGTGCGTTAGCGTCTATTTATAGCGATGTATTTCTTGCGGAGCATCTTGCATTCAGAGGCGGCACGGCATTGGGTAAGTTGTATCTCAAGCCGCAGCCCAGATACTCGGAAGATATCGACCTGGTACAAGTGCAGGCGGAACCCATCAAAGAGACGATTGACCATCTGCGGGATGCTTTGGCTTGGCTGGGCGAGCCGGTGGTGAAGCAGAAGAAGCACAACAATACGCTGGTGTTCAAGGTGCAGCCGACGGATATGGATGCGGGCGAGATTCACTTGAAGGTGGAGATTAACTGCAAGGAGCATTTCTCGGTATATCCAATGGTAAGAGTGCCTTTTGCGGTGAATAGTTCGTGGTTTAAAGGTGCTTGCGAGGTGCTGACCTATGAGTTGGCTGAACTGACAGGAACGAAGCTGAGGGCTGTGTATCAGCGGAGAAAAGGACGTGATTTGTTTGACCTTTGGAAGATACTATCAATGCACCCCGAGTTGGATAAAGGGAAGGTGATGGAGAGCTATGAGCGGTATCTGAGCTTTACTGCGTCTCACTTGCCAACATACAAAGAGTTTTTGTTGAATATGGACGGAAAACTACAAGATGAGGAATTCTTGACGGACACGGAAATGATTCTTGGGCCACAGGTGGAGTATGACCCTCAGGTGGCGTGGGAAAAGGTGAAAGCGGAGTTGGTGGAGAGGCTTAATCCTGTAGTTTGAATCTTGAAACTTGAATCATGAAACTTGAAACAAATAATATAGCAGTTGGAGCAGGCCTGATTTGCCTGGATGTTTTGATATGGGACGGGCAAAGAGTCCCTATATCCTATTACGTGGGTGGCACATGCGGTAATGTGATGATGATTCTCTCTTACATGGGGTGGGATGCCTATCCCATAGCGCGTCTGGATGGAACGAAAGACGGGGTGAGAGTGCTGGATGACATGAAAAAGCACCGTGTACACACTGATTTTGTCTCTACCCAAGACGGTAAGACACCGGTGATCGTGCAGCGTAACTTCATTAACAAGGACGGTATTCCCACGCATAAGTTTGAATCGCGCAACAATATCGGGCGGTTCTATCTGGACTTCAAGTCGCTGACGCTGAAACAGGCAAATGGGGTGATTGAGAGGATAGACTTTGTGCCAAAGGTATTCTTCTTTGACAGGGTTTCACCTGCCATTCTGAGATTGGCAGAATTGTTCAAGGAAAAAGGCTCTGTAATATTCTTTGAACCTTCCAGCAGAGGAGGAAATGTGAAACGGTTCAATCAGTGTGTTGAAGTGGCTGATGTTATTAAGTTCTCGGATCAGCGCATTAAAGACGTTGAGCAGTTTGAAAGCTACAAGGATAAGCTGTTTATCCAGACTCAAGGCGCAAAAGGATTGAGTTACCGTCTGAATTCCGGATGGAAGCATTTGGAGCCCGTCGCCAATGATAAAGTGGTTGACACCGCAGGCGCAGGTGATTGGACAGCGGCTGCCTTGATTAATAATTTGTTCAAAAACAAAGTAATGTTTGGAATATGCAATCTCTTAGAATCAGATTTGGAAACAGCTCTGAATGAAGCACAGAAAGTAGGTGCTGAGAGTTGCTCTTATGAAGGGGCGCGAGGCATGATGCAGTAATGAAATAATAAAGGACACAGGATTTGGACATCAAAGATGTGTCTTCTGAAAGGCGCAATCCCATACTTGCAAACGTGATGGCTCAACTTGACTATATGGAGAAACGAGGTAGCGGACTCACACGCATCTGTAATGAGACCAAAGCATTGGATGGGTATAAGGACGAATTGAAACCTGTGTTCAAATCTACTCCGACCCAATTCCAGACCATCATCTTTGCCTCTTCCGATACCTCAAATGTCGGAGACCATGACGGAGACGTGTCGGAGACCAAACTCACTGAGCGTCAGCAGAAAATCCTCAATCTCATCAAAGAGTCTCCGACAATCACCGGCAAACAAATGTCGGAGACTTTGTCGGTGAGTCAACGCACCATCGAACGTGACCTTTCTGCCTTACAGAAGAGCGGAATCTTGAAGCATGAAGGCAAGGATAATGACGGAGTGTGGATAATACAAAAGATGTCTTGGCATTAGAAGAAATACGTTCAAAGATATAGATTGAAATCTCTGGATGGACAGCAAGAGCTGGGCGGATGGGTGGATAGTTGAAGGAGATTTCATGAAGTCCTTACTGCAGGACATAGGTTGCAGGAGTAAAAACAAAATTTGAAGAAAAATGAAAAAGCAAAAGTTTTTATGCTAGATTGGGCAGAAATTTGCCCAACTAGCTCTGAGAGTGAAAAGGCAGAGCTTTGAAGACTCTGCGAAGTGTGTATGTTCAATATTGCATCTACTTTATGTAGGTGGGTAGTTATATGTATGTTAGCCTAATATAATGGAAATGATTTCCGTTCCTGACGATATCAGAACAATATACCTCTACATCAAACAGATAATCAAAGGCTGATCGGCCGGCTGAGGGTAGAAACATACCCTCAGTTTCCTTTCATATTCGAATAAAGTTACAACAGATCGATATTACGTTGAAGAACAAAAGCAAATTGAGTATGGCAACACTAAAAATAAAATACCCAACATTAGTTACGAGCGTTTTGGACTCTCACCATGAACAATGTATAGCACTAAGACAAGACGTTATTAACGATATTAATATATACAACAATCTTGCACCAAATCAAAAGCTTCGAATTCCATTTCGTGGCAAAAGCAAATCTAAGGTGATTAAAAACATACATTACGATTTGTGCAATATAGGACAAACACCATCCATAATTATTTGCGTAGAAGAGTATAGAGAGGGTTTTGATGATTTGTATCTAAAAAAAGATCGGAATCCGGAAGTATCAATAACGCCCAATGATAGAATCGGAAGTGCTAAAAATTATGCTTTGCTGTACCCTGTAATAGAACACATAAATAACACATGGAGTAATAAATGGATAGTCGTAATCTATGACACACCAAACAAGGATGATTCCGATATAATAAACACTATAAAATACACAATAAATAAGATTTTAAAACTTCCTTTTAAGTTTACTTTGCCAACATCCCTTAATGGCGTTGATATTATTCCTGAAGTAGAAGTTTCGTTTGCATATTTAGAAAATGAAGATAATGAACATATTGCTGTTCATCATAAGATAGTTAGTGCGACAACTAAGACTACCCACTCTATCAAATATGAAAATGTTACTACAGATGAAGCTCAAGAAATCATCAATGATAATGCAAGTGTGGTAGAAGGAATCAAAAGGCGGATTAAATTTTTCAAGGATCGAAATAATAGGGCAACCACAGATACTATTACTCAAGAGTTGGACGATGATGGAAATTTGCAGTCTACCTTGGTGTCAAAATACGGGTATTCTCAAAATGTAGATTTTCAGGACTTGCAAGATATCAACAACATACGAACGATGGTCCGTAACTTTAATAATGTAATAACAAACTATTTAACAAATGGAGCTGTTTAACAACTTACCTGATTCGTTTTTTACGTCCATTGACAATATATGTATTTCACTGTTGTTAGGCGTTTTAGGTATTGCTATTACAATCTTTACTGTTGTGTACTCATTTATGGAGAGTAATAAGCAGGCAATACGAAAACTTACAGATGAGATTAGATATTCCGAGGAGATTGACCCTGTTAAGACGAGCGATTTACGCTTTGCTAATGAATATATGAAACGCATGAAGAATATGAACAGAGCACTGATGGCAATAATATTTATTGATGTTAGTTTATTCATTTTCTTTTGTATTTACCTTTCCTTTAATTCTTCCACATTGCGATTTATTGCTTATGCACTCGTAACTCTCTTGATGGTTGGATGTATGATTACTTTATCCGTATATCTCAAGCAATATATTTCAAGGTATAAGAACGTTTAGGATATTCAACTTGTTTGTTGAACCTTTTATGCTCCGAAGTAAAGATGTAGTTTTGATTAGTAGATCCGTATATAGTCATCAAGTACAGCCAAGAATAATGGACTGTATGGAATGACTATTGCAATCTCCGCTATTATTGCATGGGCGTAATTGTCTTTGAGTACGAAAACGATTTCAACAGGATTCCTTTTGAAAGGAATGCTTGTTGTATGGAAGTTCATTTATCTTGCAGACATAAGCAACATGTTATTTGTTATCATGTGTATGTACACGCAGTTTCTAAAACGAAAGTTAAAAATGTTAAATCTTTGACTTTTTTATCGTTTACAAAATCTACATCTTCACTTTTCTACCGTTTAACATGTAAGTCGTTTATATAAAACAATTTACAAATACTCTTAAAGAATCATCAGACGAAGCATAGAAAGTTTTTCGAACTTCCATAGGAAGTATTAAGAACTTTCATAGGATGTTCACGATATTTCCTATCTAACGTTTTGATATTTCCATAGGAACGTCTTGCACTTTGCAAAGCATTGAGTTACGACTCGTAAAACGTTGAGTTATGATTCGTAGAGTGCCGTACCGCGACCCGTAGTATGCCGTACTACGACCCGTAGAATGCCGTACCGCGACTCGTAGAATGCCGAGTTACGAGTCTTGGTACGTTGAGTTAGGAACTTTTGAAATTTGGCTTGTTGACAAGGTTAGAAACATTTATTGTCATCCAGAGCGTAACGAAGGATCTCGGTAACACCCACTATGTGCTTCCGAGATTATTCGGGCAAAGCCCTCATCAACACGTCTCCCTCCCTTCAGTCGTCTGGATGACAAAATGGAAAGAAAAAAATCCTCAGACTTCTCCATCCACTTTGTGAAACGTGTGAATGCCGGATTTCCGTCTTCATTTCACCTGTATCTTCTGACAATCAGCAACTTGAATAGCCGTGAAACGTATGAAAGCAGTTGGACATCATTTCTATACGAGGCATTGAAAAGCCCAATTCCGACTTTAGAAATACTAATAATCGAGGATGTGTCAAAAATGCCTCTTTTAATTTTTCATCCGCAGATTACGCGGATAGCGCAGATAAATAATAACCTTTCGGTCTCATAAAGATGAAAAATCTGCGTTATCAGCGTCATCAGCGGATGAAAAGTGTATTTTGGCACAACTTCCTACACGCTTCGCCATCGGCCAACGAACACGGCGTGGTACCCCCCTACAGAATGGAATGGGGCGTACCTCTTATTCCATCATTTCACCGCCCTCAAAGCCGCATCATAATTGGGTTCGTGCGTCACTTCGTTCACCAATTCGGAGTACACCACTTTCCCTTCGGGGCTGATGACAACAACCGCCCTCGCCAACAAGCCTTTCATTGGGCCGCTGGCGATAAGCACTCCGTAATCTTCGCCGAAGCGGGAAGTATAACGGAAATCGGACAAAGGGATGACGTAATCAAGCCCTTCGGTGGTACAGAAACGTTGTTGGGCAAAGGGCAAGTCCTTCGAAATACAGAGCACCAAGGCACCGGGTAGTGAAGCCGCCATCTTATTGAAACGGCGCACGGTCGTAGCACATACTCCCGTATCAAGGCTCGGGAATATATTCAGAATCAGATAATGGCCCTTGCCATCCTTGAGGGTAAATTCGGACATATCGTCCCTAACCAAATAAAATGCAGGAGCGTCATCGCCCGCTTGAGGGAACTGGCCGGCCAAGATAATGGGAGTTCCTTTGAATGTAGTTGTCATAAATCTGTTTATTAAAATTCATGTGTACAACACACAAGGCAAGGCGATGGTTCAATGATGGGGAAACTACGACGTCAGATTATGCCAAGCGGATTCCATCCTCCTGCAACACGATGAGACGACGTTTGTACAAGTCCCCCACTCCCTTCTTGAACGTTTTTTTGCTCACGCCGAATGTCTCGTAGATTTCTTCGGCGTCACTCTTGTCGTGAAGAGGAATATATCCGTCATGATTCTTGATATACTCCAACAGTTCTGTAGAGAAATCCTTTACCTTACGGCCGCCATCCTGCTGAAGCGACAAGTCAATCTTGCCATCGGGACGCACCTGACGGACATACGCCCGCAACCTCATTCCCGGTTCGAGCGGTTGGAATATTTCGTTGCGGTAAAGCAATCCGCTATACCGGTTGTCCACTATCACCTTGTAGCCCAAATCTGTCCGTTGCCATGCCATCACATCCACTTCCTGACCGGCTTCATAAGGAGGCATATCCTTGGAGAGATAGCGTTCCACCTTGGCAGATGCCATGATGCGATAACTGTCTTCATCCACATGAGCATGAATCACATAGCGATGTCCTTTCAGCATCTTCATCTTCTGTTCGCGGAAAGGTACAAACAGGTCCTTCATCAACCCCCAGTCAAGAAATGTACCGTATTCATTCACCCAAGCCACCTCGAGGCAAGCAAATTCACCCACTTGCACCAACGGTTCCAGAGTAGTGGCAATCAAGCGTTCTTCGTTGTCGAGATAGATGAATACATTGAGCATATCGCCCGGACGACATCCTTCAGGCACATAACGGGTAGGCAACAGGATTTCACCGTCATCGCCACCATCGAGGTAAAGGCCGAAGTCGACTTCCTTGACTACCTCCAATTGGTTATATTTTCCTAATTCTACATGCATGGCTTTTATTTTTTTGCCAAAGATACAGAAAAAGACTATCTTTCGGTGTTCTTTTAATGGAAAACCTACATTGACAACCCTAAAGAAAGAGGAGGAAAAAGAATGAAAACAGTTATTCTGACTACTTTTGCCAACAACATTGAAGCTCACATGTTGCAGGACATCCTAAAGAACGAAGGCATTGAGTCCGTCATTCAAGGTGAGATAAGCAATCAGGTGCTATCGGCATTGCAAGGTTTCGGCATCCAAGTCCTGGTCTTTGAAGAGGATTTGGAACGGGCCAAAGCGATTCTGAAGGAAGCGTTTCCTAATCAATGATGCAGCCGTCCTTCATGTGGATGGTCCGGTCGGTCAACGAAGCCAGGCCTTCATCGTGGGTGACAATGACAAAAGTCTGCCCCATGCGGTCGCGAAGATCAAAGAACAGCTGATGCAGTTCTTCCTTGTTTTGTGTGTCAAGGCTTCCTGAAGGTTCATCGGCAAGGATTACGGAAGGATGGTTAATAAGCGCCCGCGCAACGGCCACTCTTTGTTTTTCACCTCCCGACAATTCGGAAGGCTTGTGGGAAGCACGTTCCGACAAGCCCAGGAAATCAAGCGTGTCCTTGGCTTTCTTCATCGCATCGACAGAGGAAACACCGGCAATCAAAGCCGGCATCATGACATTTTCCAAGGCCGTAAACTCGGGCAGCAACTGGTGGAACTGGAAGACGAAACCGATTTGCCGGTTACGGAAAACCGAAAGTTCCTTCTCCTTCAAACGGCAAACATCCACACCATTCAACCGGACAGAGCCGGCATCCGCGCGGTCGAGCGTCCCAATAATCTGCAACAAGGTGGTTTTACCTGCTCCACTGGGGCCAACAATACTTACCACTTCTCCCTTGTTGATATGCAAATCGATACCTTTCAGCACTTCCAAGGTACCAAAACTCTTCTTAATGCCAACCAAATCAATCATGTTCTTCTCCTTTCTTGAACCACTTGTAGAACCAACGTACTACATTATCATATATACGATTCTCCGATTGTCCGCGAGGGCTGGAGAATGAAATGATTTCCTGCGGGTCGCCCAATTGGTCCGGATAAACCAACAGCAAGCTGTTATTGGAAAAATAGCGGGTTATCTGCTCCGGAAGGTTCTCGAAAGAGGTCTGGTAAGAGATGGAACCCTTACGGGCACTGACGATTACCAACAGGTGATCGTATGACACCTGTCCGGTGAGCAGCAGCAAGTCGTCCCAACTGTCCAATTCCGAATACTCCGCCCGCACTCCGCTATGAAACTTGTCCAAATATCCCTTGAGGCGTTCCAGCGTATCCTTTACGCCCCAAAAATGTACTCTACATCCGAGTTGTCCGCCAATGCGTGCCAACCGTTCCACCCACTTGTAGAAACCGGCTTCGTATTCGGCCTTGGGAGGAACCGCCACCACGATGCGACGTAACACATTGGCAGGCATCAGGCTCTTCACAATCATAATCTGACGGTAAGTCCCCTTCAGCAACGCTTGAGTGAAGTTACCGAGGAACGAGTCCAACAAACCATGCTTGTGGTGCAACCCCAACACCAGTTCAGATGCATTGCTTTCGCTGATGGTATGCAGGAGTCCTGAAACGATATTGGTACTCAAACGGCATCGGGTCTTCATCGGCACATCTACCGCAGCAGCCAGACGAACCGCTTCTTCCAGATTCTTCCGGCGCTGATTCAGTTTTCGCTGCTTTTCAACCTCGTCATATTCCACTTCCACACTGACTCCAAACAGGTCTTGCTTGGACTTGGGGTCGCGCATCAGCAAAGCCATGTTCATCAAAGGTTCCACGGTTTCGGGATTGGATATCGCCACCAGAATGCGTTCGTCCTCCTTCTTGCGTTTGTCCCCCACATCACTGTCTTCAGAAAGTGCCATCGTACGGGCGGCATGTTCTGTCGTAATCGAACTCACGATGCACGAGAAAAGTATCAGTATGACTATACCATTCAGCATATCCTCATTCATCAGGAATTGGCCGGGCGCCACTTCTATCTTGGTACCCACCATCACCATTGCCAATGCACCGGCTGCATGGGCGTTGGTCAACCCGAACATCATCTGTCTGGCTACCCGACTCATCCGACATATCCATTGGGTAAGCAAAGCCGCCACCCACTTCGTAGTGGTAGCTACCACCAGCATCACCGCAACAACCATCAATGTGTTACCTCCATTAAACAAGGCTCCGAGATTGATAAGCATCCCCACTCCTATCAGGAAATAAGGAATGAACAAAGCATTCCCCACAAACTCCGTACGGTTCATCAATGGAGAAACATGAGGTATCAGGCGGTTCAGCACCAAGCCGGCCAGGAAAGCGCCGAAGATGCCTTCCAATCCTGCCAGCTCTGCCAGAGCCGCACTCAAGAACACCAATGAAAGCACAAAGATGTATTGCATCACATTGTCTTCGTATGTACGGAAAAACCAACGGCCGATTCGTGGGAACACCAAAATGACAAACGCACAATAGCCCACACACTTCAACAAAAAGATAATCCAGGAACTGGATTCCAACTCACCCCGATACATCCCCGAGATACCCGCCAACACGAACAGGGCAACGGTAAGGGCAAACATGGTACCTCCGATGGAAATGGACACAGCATCGTTACGGGTCATGCCATAACGACCCACTATAGGATAGGTCACCAACGTATGAGAAGCAAAGATACAGGAAAGAAGTATCGAAGCGGGTACAGTAAAATGAAGTACCGAAACTCCAACCCACATACCGACAACAAAAGGAATCAAGAATGTGAGGACCCCAAACAAGAAAGCCTTTCCAATGTTCTTCTTCAGGTTCTCCAAGTCCATTTCCAAGCCGGCCAGGAACATGATGTAATAGATACCCACCTTACCGAAAAGTTCAAAGCTGCTGTCACGTTCCAAGATATTGAATCCATACTTGCCAATGGCAACCCCCGCCAGAATCATTCCGATGATATGGGGTATCCGCAGACGTCCCAACAGAATAGGGGCAAACAGGATAATAATCAGCACCAAGAAAAAGATCCAAGTAGGATCCGTTATGGGAAAATGTATGCCAAGACTCAAGATATTCATAAGGATTGGATAGATTTATATCATTTTATCGACAAATTTAAGAAAAAAGTTCCATTTTTCATACGTCTTATTTCTAAATGTACTATTTTTGCAAGCAATTTCGTAGGATTTACCTCCAAGGTAATTCAAAGTCGGAGAAAAGACGAATAAAAAGATACATTAAATACTAAAATAGAAAGAAAAATGAAAGTAGCAATTGTTGGTGCTAGTGGAGCCGTAGGACAAGAGTTCCTACGTGTGCTCGATGAGAGAAACTTCCCATTGGATGAATTGGTTTTATTTGGTTCTGCACGTAGTGCCGGACGAAAATACACATTCAGAGGTAAGGAATTGGAAGTGAAACTTCTTCAGCACAACGATGATTTCAAAGATATAGACATCGCATTCACTTCTGCCGGTGCCGGTACTTCAAAAGAATTTGAAGAAACCATCACCAAATACGGTGCTGTCATGATTGACAATTCCAGCGCATTCCGCATGGATACGGATGTACCTTTGGTTGTTCCCGAAGTCAATGCAGAAGACGCTCTGAATCGTCCACGCGGTGTTATTGCCAATCCTAATTGTACGACCATCCAGATGGTAGTAGCCTTGAAAGCCATTGAAAACCTTTCACACATCAAGCGTGTGCATGTAGCCACTTATCAGGCTGCCAGTGGTGCGGGTGCTGCCGCTATGGACGAATTGTACGAACAGTATCGCGAAGTGTTGGCCGGCAAGCAGGCTACTGTCAACAAGTTCGCTTACCAATTGGCTTTCAACCTGATTCCGCAAATCGACGTATTTACCGACAATGGTTATACGAAAGAAGAAATGAAGATGTTCAATGAAACACGCAAGATCATGCACTCTGACATTCAGGTAAGTGCCATGTGTGTACGTGTACCGGCTCTTCGTTCACATTCCGAAAGCATTTGGGTGGAAACCGAACGTCCTGTTTCTCCGGAAGAAGCCCGCGAAGCTTTCGCCAAGGGCGAAGGTTTGGTATTGATGGACAATCCGGCAGAAAAGGAATACCCCATGCCGCTGTTCCTTGCCGGCAAAGATCCTGTTTATGTAGGACGTATCCGCAAGGACTTGGCTAACGAAAACGGATTGACCTTCTGGATTGTAGGTGACCAAATCAAGAAGGGCGCTGCACTGAATGCCGTACAGATTGCTGAATATTTGATTAAAGTAAAGAACGTCAAATAAGTACAAGCAAATGAAATAACAAAAAGCGGGACGTTTTAAAAAACGTCCCGCTTTTTTTGTTGGTTATGATATCATTTCAATGGAATCACATCAACCAGGTCAATATCGAATATCAAAGTTGAATTGGCTGGGATAGTCGCTTGCTTCATCTCCCCATAGCCCAATTCAGATGGGATGTAAACCATCCATCGATCGCCTGCATGCATACTCTGAAGGGCAGTAGCCCATCCGGTAATCACATTACTAACCGCAAATTCTGTTGGTACAGCCGTACTTGAATCCAAGTCCCCTTGATAACTCTGATCGAAAACAACAGTAGTGCCATCATAAAGAGGAATCAGACGTCCGCGATAATTCACAGCTACCGTATCTGTAAACAACGGCTTTTCGCCATCGCCACTTTCCAGAATCTTGCAATAGACATACTCATTCACTTCACCACCGAGCAAACTCTGAGGTGGATATTTATAAGTATGTACAATCTTCCATTCCGACGGATTCGACTTGGCGACGTTGGCAATGGAATCAATAAAGCGTTGATTGCGTTCGGTCCAATCTGCATAAGGGTCTACAACCCCGTCCGTTTCATCACAAGAAAAAAGAATGAACGGAAGAGCGAACAAGAACGCCACCAACCAAATGTTAGATTTTTTCATCATGCTTCTTTTATTGAAGAGTCTTTAAAAGACTGGTAATACTTACCTTATCGGCAATGATATTGCTCAATTCAGAGATGGCCACACGTTCCTGCTGCATGGTATCACGATTACGCAAAGTTACGCAATTGTCTTCCAAAGTCTGGTGGTCAACGGTGATACAATACGGAGTACCGATGGCATCCTGACGACGGTAACGCTTACCGATAGAATCCTTTTCATCGTACTGACAATTGAAGTGGAACTTCAAGTCGTTGATGATTTCGCGGGCCTTTTCGGGCAGACCGTCTTTCTTGACCAACGGCATAACGGCCAACTTCACCGGTGCAAGGGCTGCAGGCAACTTCAGCACTACGCGGGTTTCGCCATTTTCCAACTTTTCTTCACAGTAGGATGCGCTCATAATGCTGAGGAACATACGGTCTACACCGATAGAGGTTTCGATAACGTATGGCACATAGCTTTCGTTGATTTCCGGATCGAAGTACTTGATGCTCTTGCCTGAGTACTTTTCGTGCTGGGAGAGGTCGAAGTTGGTACGCGAGTGGATACCTTCCACTTCCTTGAAGCCGAACGGCATGAGGAATTCGATGTCAGTAGCGGCATTGGCGTAGTGGGCCAACTTGTCATGGTCGTGGTAACGGTAGTGGTCATCACCGAAGCCGAGAGCCTTGTGCCACTTCAAGCGAGTTTCCTTCCACTTGGCAAACCATTCTAGTTCGGTACCCGGCTTTACAAAGAACTGCATTTCCATCTGTTCGAACTCACGCATACGGAAGATGAACTGACGGGCTACGATTTCGTTACGGAAGGCTTTACCAATCTGAGCAATACCGAAAGGAATCTTCATACGGCCGGTCTTCTGCACGTTGAGGTAGTTTACGAAGATACCCTGAGCAGTTTCCGGACGAAGGTAAATCTTCATGGCGCCATCGGCGGTAGAACCCATTTCGGTAGAGAACATGAGGTTGAACTGACGTACTTCCGTCCAGTTCTTGGTTCCACTGATGGGGCATACGATTTCTTCATCCACGATAATCTGGCGGAGTTCTGCCAAATCGTTATCGTTCAAAGCCTTGGCAAAACGTTCGTGAAGAGCGTCACGCTTGGCTTGGTTTTCGAGTACACGTGCATTGGTGCTACGGAATTGAGCTTCATCAAACGCTTCGCCGAAACGCTTGGCAGCCTTGGCCACTTCCTTATCAATCTTTTCGTCATACTTGGCCAACTGTTCTTCAATCAGCACATCGGCACGATAACGTTTCTTAGAATCACGATTGTCAATCAACGGGTCGTTGAATGCATCCACGTGTCCGGATGCCTTCCAAATGGTCGGATGCATGAAGATAGCAGAATCAATGCCCACAATATTTTCATGCAGAAGCACCATACTTTGCCACCAGTATTGCTTGATGTTATTCTTGAGTTCAACTCCCATTTGGCCGTAATCATATACTGCACCCAATCCGTCGTATACTTCACTCGACGGGAAAACAAAACCATATTCCTTACAATGCGAAACTAATTTCTTAAAAACGTCTTCTTGTGCCATTTCCTTATTTATTTTATTATTACTTCTCATAATTAACCGCCCTTGTCATTCAGAGCGAAACGTAGTGTAGCGAAGAATCTCGGTAACACCCACTTTATGATTCCGAAATTCTTCCTCCCTTCGGTCGTCTGAATGACAAGAAAGGGAAAGAATCACGAAATAATCTGCAAAGTAAATGATTTTTTTCAATAAAAGTCGTATTTTTGTCTTCATATCATGAGAACATTAAGGAAATTAAATACATATGAGCGACGAACACATCGATAAAGAAGAGTTAAACGCCGAAAACACTTCATCCAACGAGCAACATCATTCGGACTACAAGCCCACAGATGCCAAGAAGGACACCGTGAAGCACCAATTGAGCGGAATGTACCAAAACTGGTTTCTGGATTATGCATCGTACGTGATTTTGGAAAGAGCCGTACCACACATCAACGATGGTTTCAAACCAGTACAGCGACGTATCCTGCACAGTATGAAGCGTCTGGACGATGGACGATACAACAAAGTGGCCAACATCGTTGGACACACCATGCAGTTTCACCCTCATGGGGACGCTTCCATCGGCGATGCTTTGGTTCAACTTGGACAGAAAGAGCTTCTGATCGATTGTCAAGGTAACTGGGGAAATATCTTGACGGGAGATGGTGCTGCAGCCCCCCGTTACATCGAAGCGCGTCTCTCTAAATTCGCCCTCGACGTGGTCTTCAACCCTAAGACCACTGAATGGCAGGCTTCCTACGACGGAAGAAACAAGGAGCCCATCACTTTGCCTGTAAAATTTCCTTTACTTCTCGCACAGGGCGTGGAAGGGATTGCCGTAGGTCTTTCATCCAAAATCCTTCCACACAATTTCAATGAATTATGTGATGCATCCATCGCTTATCTGCGAGGACAAGATTTTCAGCTATACCCCGACTTCCAAACAGGAGGATCCATTGATGTTTCCAAATACAACGACGGAGAAAGAGGCGGTATGGTCAAGGTTCGTGCCAAGATAAACAAGCTGGACAACAAGACCCTTTCCATTACAGAAATACCATTCGGGAAAACAGTTCCCGGTGTATGCGAGTCCATCGTAAAGGCCAGCGAAAAAGGGAAAATCAAGATCCGCAAGGTTGATACCTGACTTCTGAGAAAGTGGAAATATTGGTACATCTGGCACCAGGAGTTTCATCGGACAAGACATTGGATGCCTTGTATGCTTTTACTGATTGTGAAGTAAGCATTTCGCCAAACTGTTGTGTTATCGATGACAAAAAGCCACATTTCCTCAACGTAAGTGCCGTTTTGAAGAAATCAACGGACAATACCCTCGCACTATTACGAAAAGAGCTTGAAATCCGGAAAGACGAATTGCTTGAAAGCTTGCATTTCGCATCATTGGAAAAGATATTCATCGAAGAGCGCATCTACAAGGACAAGAAATTCGAACAGGCCGAAAACATGGATGCAGCCTGTGAACATATCGACGAGCGTCTGACTCCTTATTACCCGCAATTTGTACGGGAAGTGACCAAAGAAGACATTCTTCGACTAATGGAAATCAAGATGGCACGCATCCTGAAATTCAACAAGGAGAAAGCCGATGAGAATATCGCCCGTATCAAAGAAGAGATTGAAGAAATCAATTTCAAGCTTGCCCATATCGTGAATTACACCATCGAATGGTACGAGATGTTGAAGAACAAATACGGATTCAACTACCCAAGACGTACGGAACTCCGCAACTTCGACACCATCGAGGCGGCCAAGGTTGTAGAAGCCAACGAAAAGCTGTACATCAACCGGGAAGAAGGATTCATCGGTACCAGTCTGAAAAAGGACGAATTCGTGGCCAACTGTTCAGATATGGATGACGTGATACTGTTCTACAAAGACGGTAAATACAAAATTGTACGTGTAGCCGACAAGATGTTTGTGGGAAAAAATGTCCTGTATGTAAACGTGTTCAAGAAAAACGACCAACGAACCATCTACAACGTAGTCTATCGGGACGGGAAAAATGGTTTCCATTACATCAAACGCTTCAACATCACCTCCATCACCCGTGACCGGGACTATGATGTGACACAAGGAAAGCCCAATTCACGCATTGAGTACTTTACCGTCAATCCTAACGGAGAAGCCGAAATCATCAAAGTCACCCTGAAGCCCAATCCGCGCATCAAGAAAATTGTCTTTGAAAAAGATTTCAGTGAAATTGCCATCAAGGGACGCCAATCCATGGGTAACATTCTCTCCAAAAACGAAGTTCATAAAATCATCCTCAAGCAACGGGGAGGTTCTACTTTAGGAGGAAGAAAAGTATGGTTCGACCCGGACATCCTGCGTTTGAACTATGACGAACGAGGCGAATATCTCGGCGAATTCCATAGTGAAGACTTGATTTTGGTAGCCATGGAAAATGGAGACTTCTATACCACCAATTTTGATTTGAACAATCATTACGAGCCAGGCATTAGAATCATTGAAAAGTTCAACCCCAATAAGATATGGTCAGCGGCGCTCTACGATGCCGACCAACAAGGCTATCCATACCTCAAGCGTTTCACGTTTGAAGCTTCGGCACGCAAGCTCAACTATTTGGGGGAAAACAAGAGCAACCAACTGATTCTGCTCACCGATGTCGTATATCCCCGCATCCAAGTGACTTTCGGAGGCAACGACAGTTTCCGCGAACCTCTCGAGATTAACGTAGACGAGTTTATCGGAGTCAAGAGCTATAAGGCCAAAGGAAAACGTATAACCACGTTCAACATCTCCGAAATTACGGAGCTGGAGCCCGTCCGTTTCCCTGAAGAAGCAGAAGAAGAGGATCCATCGACAGAAGAACCTGTCATAGAAGACCCTGACTATGGCAAAAGCGAGTCGGATATCATAGATGAAATTACCGGTCAGATGAAATTGTTTTAAAGCATGAAAAGACTGATGCATTTGTTGGTGTTCTTATGTCTGTACTTGTCCGTACAGGCACAAGAAGACACTATAAAAGCCAACCGATATGTCATGCGTTCAACCCTCTACGGAGTAGGTCACATCAATATTCTGGACACCTACCTTTCGCCGATGGAATACACTGGGTTAGAAGCACGTGTTTTACGGGAAAGTATGCGTCGGACTCAAATCATGGATGGAAGAGTTTCTACTCAAACCCTTTTCCAAGCCAACTTCTCAATCACGGAGAACAAGGCCGGAACCGGTAGTGAAATGGTATTTCATGCCAATTGGAATTACGCCTGGCACTATCAGTTCCCTATCTCCGACAAGCTCAAGCTAATGGTCGGTCCTCTCGTTGACATCAATGGTGGATTTGTATACAACTTACGCAATTCCAACAATCCGATACAGGCCAAGGCTTACATCAATTTGGGAGCATCAGGCATTGCCATCTATAATTTCACCATCAAGAACCATCCTTTCAAGCTTAGGTATCAGGCAAATGTTCCATTAGGCGGCATAATGTTTTCACCCGAATACGGCCAACCTTATTACGAAATGTCACTCTCCCATGATTGGGGCAAGAATATTTGCTTTACATCGTTGCACAACCAACCGGCTATCCGTCAATTCATCACGCTGGATTGCCCCATCAAATCCACGACAATACGGATAGGCTATGTCTGCGACATCCAACAAGCCAAAGTCAATGATTTGAAAAGCCACGCATGGTCTCATGCCTTTATGATAGGTTTTGTAAAGCATTTCCAGTTAGTCAATCCCTATAAATGAAGATGAAAAGAAACCATATAATCCACTTGTCATTCAGAACCAAACGAAGAAGATTCTTCGCTATGTGCTGGACAACCATACTCACATTCCTATTTCTCCTCCCCTCCTGCATCACTGAGGATGTACCCGACAACACCCCCATGGGAAACTTTGAAGCTTTATGGCAAATCATAGACAACAAATATTGCTTCTTTGAATACAAGAACAAGGAATATGGATTGGACTGGGATGAAGTGTATCGCCGATATAAAAACAAGATTTCATCAGAAATGACCGACAAAGAACTGTTCCAGGTTCTTGCCAATATGTTGAATGAACTTCGTGACGGACACGTCAACCTGATAGCCAATCACGAGACATCACAATATAGGACATGGTATGACGATTATCCGGCAAACTTCATCGATACCATTCAACGAATCTACCTACAAAAAGATTACGTATCCACAACTGGCATCAAGTATCAGATATGGGAAGACAACATCGCATATGTATATTATGAGAGTTTCAGTTCCGGCCTCGGAGAAGCTAATCTGGACCAGGTCCTGAATGAATTATCCATCTGCGACGGATTGATTCTGGATGTCAGGAACAATGGAGGGGGAATGCTGACCTTAGCCGAAAGACTGGCAGCCCGTTTCACTAACAAAAAGATACTCACAGGTTACATCAGCTACAAGACTGGTAAAGGACGCAATGATTTCTCTTCCCCCGAACCGATTTATCTGGAACCGGCTACCGACCGGGTACGCTGGCAAAAGCCGGTCGCTGTTCTGACCAACCGACGCTCGTTCAGTTCCACAAACGATTTTGTCAGCAAAATGAGACAGATGCCAAAAGCGGTCATCATAGGCGATAAGACAGGAGGTGGTTCAGGTCTTCCATTTTCATCCGAACTTCCCAATGGTTGGTCAGTCAGATTCTCTGCCAGTCCCATGTTCGATCCCGACATGAACCATACTGAATTTGGGATAGAACCCGACATAAAAGTAAATATGGAATCACAGGATATCCAAAAAGGAATTGACACGATTATTGAAACAGCCCGCCAATATCTCCTTGAACACAAAGAATAAGACTTTTCTTTGATTATATGCTTTTTTTGTTTATCTTTGCAGCACTTTGTTGAGAAAATGCGCGTGTGGTGTAATTGGTAGCCACGCCAGACTTAGGATCTGGTGTCGAGAGACGTGTAGGTTCGAGTCCTATCACGCGCACAGAGAAAAGAGTGCTTGCACTCTTTTTTTTTATATCTATAAACGAAGGTGAGGAAACAAAAAAGCCTCCGATACATTGCAGTATCGAAGGCTCCAATCAAAACGGCAGCTACCTACTCTCCCACCTTAGCAGTACCATCGGCGTGACGGGGCTTAACTTCTCTGTTCGGAATGGGAAGAGGTGGAACCCCCGTGCTATAGCCACCTGAATTTCTTTCTAGT